>CAYGYC010000192.1:0-8832 GCA_964353755.1 uncultured archaeon
TTTACTGCGAATGGAAGCATCAATTTCAACCGCTCCATACCCATTACTGCCACTCGTCCGCCCGTATCGCCTCCGAAATCATGACTTCCTGGAACACGTGGCCCCATTAATTTATGGGTTAAATAAATTTATACGATTGTTCAAAATAGTAATCCTCAAATACCAAGAAAGTCAGGAAATAACCCCAAAGAAGTAAATGCGTATCTTTAATCATTATAAGAGTGTTGTGCTATGAAAATCAAAGAATTGAAATGTTTCCAGTGTGAGCAAACGTATTCCTTAGATAAAAAACTCTTTCGATGCCCAACCTGTGCTGTAGGGCTCAATGCTATGTATGATTATGAGGTTATTCAAGAATCACTCTTCGGGAATGCCATTATTCGCGGGGAATTCAAACGGGTTGAGCCTTATCACTGGAAGTATATTTCCTTCTATCCTATTGAGGATGTGACCAAAATCGTGTCGATGCAAGAAGGAGGGACCCCCCTCATTGAATCACCGAAGATTGCACAAGAAATCCATTGCGATGATCTTTATTTTAAATATGAGGGCGCGAATCCGACAGGATCCTTTAAAGATCGGGGCTCGACGGTAGAAATTACCCGTGCCATAGAGCAAAAGGCGAACTCGGTGATTTGTGCATCGACGGGCAATATGGGCGCTTCGGTCGCGGCGTATGCAGCGATGGCAGGGATTGATTGTACTATTCTGATTCCCAACAATATCCCTGATGCCAAAATCGCTCAAATTTTCGCCTACGGCGCCCGCATTATTCAAATTAATACGAATTCCTATTACACGGTGCAAAAACTCTCTGAAGAAATTGCGTCCGAATTTGGCTATTTCTTGCTGGGCGATTATATAGATCGCATTGAAGGGCAGAAGTCCGTCGGCTTTGAGATTATCGATCAATTAGAGTGGAAACCGCCCGACTATGTTATTTCCCCAATTGGAACGGGAACCCTGATTTGGGCGATCTGGAAGGCCTTTTTGGAATTTAAAGAAGTGGGGTTAATAGAAACTTTACCTCGAATTATTGGGGTACAAGCCGAAGGCTGTGCGCCGGTGATCGATGCGCTGAAAAATGATATCATCGATATTATACCCGTGGAAAATCCGAAAACGATCGCGTCCGCCATCGCCGTCCCCGACCCGATCACCGGAAATGGCGCACTGCTCGCCCTAAAAAACTCGAAAGGGGATGGTTTAACGGTTTCCGATGAAGAAATTATTCAAGCGCGAATCAAATTAGGGAAAATAGGGATTTTTGCCGAGCCATCCGGTGCGGTCAGCTTAGCAGGGCTTTATAAAATGCAGAAAGAATGGGATCTCCATGATAAAACCGTCGTTTGCCTCATCACCGGTCACGGCTTAAAAGATACCCTCACCGGATATGATGTTCAAAGAACTCTGGTCGAGCCGGATGTTGAATCTCTGAGAGATATTCTTAGCTAAAGGTTTGGAATCCAAAAAAAGATGAAAGAGAATCGCAAACTGGATGATTATTTTAATTCGAAAGTTCAGTTTTCTTTGGATTTTAAAATACTACAACAAAGGTATGTAGTTTAAATCTTGGAATATATCTTTAAATTTAATCGTTAAGTATGATTTTTTATAATATTATTATTGGGATTATTGCAGGAATCATTTCAATAACTTTAGCAATCTTCATTCTTAGAACGTACTTTTTTACTAAAATAAAAGCGACTCTCATATTTTTTGTCTTATTTTGTTTAACCGGTGCAAATACATTTACATTCGCTTTTTTAACATTTGTTTCACCATCTTCAGAATTACTTGCTTTAGGGATGTATATATTTATTATAACTTCTGCATTTTTTTCGCTCATATCAATTTGTATTTTTTTTGATTATATTGAATTAGGGCAACTCCGGACAAATACAACCTATCTCTTCGGAATTTTGATTGGTGCATTTTTCTCAGTTTTATGTTTCTCGAACCAAATTCCAGACTTATTAGGGCTTATTTACTCAATAGAATTTTCATCATGGATGATTAATTTAAATAATTATCTAAGAATGGTGATTATGGTATTCGGTATTATAGTAATTTATAGATTAGTAAAGGGATTTATTAGTATTCAGCGTGTTTCTACAAATAAAAGCGCGAAATTCCAGTTTAAACTCATTAATTCTGGAATCTTTTTTGGGTTATTAGGACTAATATTTTCATCAGCTTTAGGTATTATCTTAAGTACAGAAGATCTCATTCTTGGCAGTTTTCTTCGTGCATCCTATCCGCTTTTTATCGCGGTTGGTTTATTAATCACATTCATAGGATTAAAATTAAATCCATACGCGATTTATTCAATTTCCCAAAAAGTGTTTGAAATTATTGTATTCAATCTTAATGGTTTGACAATTTTTGACCAAAAATTTCAGCCTTCGACGAATAAACTTGCTACTTTAATAACTGGTGCTATTTTTGGAGTATCCTCAATGATCCAACATGCTTTAGGAATTGAATCTGTCCCTCGGAGTATAGAATTTAAAGATCGAACTATTTTACTCGAATTTAAAGAAGCAACTGGCTTTGCCCTAATTTCAGATCGAGATTCGCGGATTTTACGTAATGGATTAAAGAATTTTTCGGAACTCTTTATGAAAACATACAAAAATGATTTAAAAACTTGGGATGGAACACTGAAAACTTTTAAAAACGCTTCTGAATTTATTAAGACTTTCTTCCCTTTCTTAAGTAATTAGGTATTTTGAGTTTTAAAAAATTCATACGTTTTAATAGCTAACTGACGAAATGCATCTTCAATACCATTTCCAGTTTTAGCAGAAGTCTCAAAAAAATCTAACGCACCCAGTTCAACAGAGGTTTTCAAAGCTTTATCTTTAGGAACCTGCCTTTTATCTTTTAAATCCATTTTATTTCCGATAATAATGAATGGGATATTTCCAGCAAACTCGATTAAATCACTTTTCCATTTTATTATATCAATAAAAGAATCTTGATTAGTTATATCATAGATTATAAATGCAGTATGCGCACCCTGTGCATATCTTTTTCTTAAGTCCCTATATCCTTCTTGTCCGCCTATATCATAAATCACTAAAGAAATGGTACATTCTGTATAAGATATTAGTTTCTCATAGACGTTATATCCCAATGTACATATATAGTTTTCTTCAAATTTATCATTCACAAAACGTTCTAATAATGAAGTTTTACCTACAGCTACAGTTCCAAAAAGAATCATTTTATAACGCACTAAATTTTCTTCAGAATTCATTGGTAATAACCTCTTTTTTAATTGAAAAAAATTATCATTTAATCTTTTAAGTTCTATTTATTAGAGGTATTTTTAATTATATTTCTTCCCGACAAAACTCGACTCTTCCAATAACAGAAAAAAAAATAGGAAACCCGTTCATTAGGATTGCAATTGAGGCACAGGGATTTCAGGTTCTTCTTTGGGTATGCCTTGGGCTAATAAGAGTTCATTCTCAATGCGAGATCGGTGAAGCGTATTCATGGGGCAGAAGGGAATCGCCAGCACTTGCTTCGTTTTGGGATCAATGTAGCCGTAATGCACCAAGCAGCGGGACGCACGTTCGCAATCAAAATCATAGCCATCCTGGAACTGCATTAAGGCAATAAGGAAAGTATTCCCTTTGAGCAGAAAATCGGAGGAACTCTGCCACGAACTATTGATAATGGTATTCAGGAAAAGTTTTGCTCGTTGAATAAAATTATCCATCCCATCCATCAAGGGGTTTCGCATGGTGGCGAGAAGTTCCGCACCAAACCGAAGTTTATCCATATTTGCTTTTCCCCTATCTAATAGATTCCCGATGGTCCGCCCTATAGAACCGAAATTCAAGACTTCTTCGAATTTTTTCCGTCCTGGTTGGCGATCCTTGAGCAACCGATCATACCACTTCGCCGTGACTTTCTCAAACTTCGGTAAATTGAACAGGTTGTGAATATCTCGCACCTTTTTTGTCTTGGGATCAACGAATATAAAACTGCCATAGCCGCAGGTACTATTGCAGGTTAATTCGACGACTTCTTGATTATTGAGCCAAGAGGCGACTTTAGCGAACTTTGCCAGAAACGACATCGGGTACATCCAGCCCGTTTCCCCATTGGTATGCTTGTTGAGCGCCTCAATCACATGGGATGAAGTATAGCGTAATTTTGAGAGTTCCTGTTGATCGATTCGTCCACACAGCGAGATGGGCTGGTATGAGATCGTGCATACCACATCGATGTTATTTACGGCATAATCGAAAATTTTAGTCACCTGGTCGTCATTTACTCCTTTAGCAACCGTTGGAGTAAGAATTACCCCTCCAAAGCCGAGTTCGCGGCAATTATCGATGACTTTTTGTTTAAAATGCCAAATATCCGCACCACGCATTTGTTTATAGCTTTCTGGGTCGATACCATCAAATTGGAGATACATCGCATTCATACCGTTATCAATACACTCTTTGAGAAAGTCGATATCCTTTGCGAACCGGATGCCATTAGTGGCTACTTGGCGCTGTAAGTACCCCAAATCAGTACACATTTGGAGTATTTCAGGGAGGTCATCCCTCATAGTAGGCTCTCCACCTGCGAACATAGCGCAAACGGGCGGCTGGGGCTTGATATCTCGAAAGTGAGTATAAACTCGGCGGATATCTTCGAAAGAGGGTTCTATATTTTTACCTCGTTCCGTTAGCGCATTTGCAAAACAGATCGGACACTTCAAATTGCACCGGTATGTGAGATCCATTATTGCAATTGCTGGTGCGGATTTGTGATGGCTGCAAATTCCACAATCGTGGGGGCAACCCTTGGATTCTTGGACCTGCGGGTTACACATTTTCGCATCGGAATCATAAGTGAATTGTTGAATCCAGCGAAAATGCTTTGCATTAACTGAAATTAAATCCTTGTATTTTCCATGATCCTTACACTCTTTTACCATAAAAACTTGCCCATCTTCTTCCACATAATCGGCTGAAAGGATTACGTGGCATTCAGGACATATAGAGGTTGTTTTCTTAATTAATTCGGTCATCATACCACCAACTTAGAAAAAAATATTTTTTGAGTTGGTCTAGAAAGTGACCTATATAAATCATTATCTAATGTTTCATGAATTATTTTATGAACTAAAAACATTTTATCATTGTTAAAAGTAAAGAGAATTAGCTCGCATTTTTAATCAAACAGCCGATTTCACTGAAAATTTTTTAATAAAAAATCAAGGTGGTCAATTAATTTCAAAAGAAGTGGAGGACTAGCCCGTAATTAATCCGCAAATGTCATCATCCACCTGCACTTGAATTTATAATTTCCCAAATATTTGGATGGTGGTTGCATCATCATTCATAGCATACAGGTTCCATTGTTGAAAGGTATTATTTTAAAATTCTCTTTTTAGAAAAGAGTGATTTACAAAAAATGATGGATTTTATTTCAAGGTTTGTTTACTTCGACTGAAATCCAGATCAAGGGATTTCGGGTGTTCCACCTGGATGTGTTTAATTTCATCGACCATTGCCTGTTTTAATTCTTGATCAGAAGGAATGACTTGTTGTGTCGGAGGGGAGGTAAAAGCATCCACCCGTTTATCAAGGGATTTTGAAACATATTCGTAAAGCTGCTCAATTAATGAATCGGCGGGTTGTTGCTCTTTAATTTTTTCGGCTACGGCCTTTACTACTTTTTCAAGAAGGTCCAGTCGTTCTAGAAGCGCTTTTCTATATTCTGCTTTTAAGATGACCGAAATAGAGGCGTCAAAGGCTTTTCCACGGGCATGTATATCAGGGATGGCAAAAACATAGACCAATCCAATCCCTCCGGGGAAAGGAAGGACGGATGAGGTATCCTGCAAATTTCTAGTGCGATCAAATCCCGCCCCCAAAATCAATAACGATTTTGCCGCAATTTCAAAAACTTTTTGCTCCGACAATGATTTGGGCATCCAAGCCACGGCAGAGGGACCTAAATCACCGGCTTTTGAAAAGGAAATGGCGATAATTCGTTCATCCTCCGGTATGCCTGGTTTTTCAGGTGTCGGTTGTAACGATTCAAGAAGGATGTCGCCATAATCCCGCGTAATTTGCCCGAACTTTTTCAGGACTAAGGCTTCTGCGGTATTGGTAATACACACGATGAAGATATCCGTCGAAATTTTGTAAATATAGAGAAAATAGGTTGAATTTGGAAGGTCCGTTTTAATGTAATTATTAATAGGAATGGAAGCATATTGTTTCACAATCCTTGAAATTAAACCATGTGACCCTTCTGAAAAATTAGACGCAATAAAGTTCCCGTCCGCATTTAATATTCCAATATTTGTCGGGCGTAATTCATTCAATTCAGTTGCTATGTTATATACTACCGATTTTATTGCCTTTTCTTCCATTTTGCCTGTTTTTCTCCATTATATTTTATTGAGTCCTGATCTTCGCCGGTTTCATTCAAAACAATTAAATCTTTAATTTTGGACTGCGCCGGTTTCATTCAAAAAAATTAAACCTTTAATTTCTACTATTATCTCCATCTTTTAATAATTTATTTTACAAAACTGAATCGTTTAAAATCAGCATTTTTAAATAATAGATTAGGTTTCTAATCTTAACAAATTAACAATCCTTTAGTGAAACACCATGCGGGGCAAAGATGTTCGCTTAAATCGGATATTGGATAACGGTAAGGCTCTGATTATACCCATGGATCATGGGGTCACCATAGGGCCTGTGCCAGGACTGAAAGGGAAAGATATGAAGTCCACCATCCAAAAGGTAATTAAAGGGGGTGCCACAGCGATTCTACTTCATAAGGGACTGTTTAGGATTTTAGAGGAACCCCCGAATTGCGGCATGATCCTCCATATGTCCGCGAGCACTAATCTCAGTGAGACACCGAACTGGAAAGTGATCGTCGCCTCAATTGAAGAGGCGATTCGCTTAGGGGTAGATGCCCTTTCCATCCATGTGAATTTAGGAGACCCACACGAGGCTTTAATGTTAGAATCGTTTGGGAAGATTTCGGATGCCTGCGATCAATGGCAAATTCCGTTGTTAAGCATGGTGTATCCCCGAGGAATTAATATCAAAAATCCCTACGATCCGGAAGTGGTCGCTTTAGCTGCCCGAGTTGGCGCTGAATTAGGGGCGGATATCATTAAAACTAATTTTACGGGATCCTATGAATCCTTTAAGGCAGTCATTGAGGGTTCGCCTCTTCCCGTGATTATTGCGGGTGGTCCCAAAACCGATACGGACCAGGAATTTTTACAGCAAGTCAAGGAAGCCATGGATGCTGGCGCCATTGGTGTGGCCGCAGGGCGCAATGTATTCCAACATGCCAACCCTACTGGAATGGTCGCTGCCATCGCCAAAATTGTAAAAGAGAACGCGTCTATCGAAGAGGCTTTACAAGCTTTAAATTCATCCGAATAACTATATCACGAGCTCCGGGCAATTTATAGAGTGGATAGAAATGAAACAGATCATATTACATCTCGATAATGAGTGGAATCTGGTAAAGGACACCGCTATTACAGCAATGACTGCGGGAATAAATACTTTTTTAATTGATAAAGATATTGCAGCGAAACTCCGGGAATTGGGGACGGTTACTATTTATGCTTTTTCGGAGGATCTTAATCCCGATGTTTTAATTGAAAAAACAGTGGATAAACAGAAAATTGAAGCCTTTTTACGGGACTCCAAAAAAATCGGGCATTGGTTAAAGGTAAAAGAAAAGAAAGATGAGCAAACTGTAATAAATACAGCGAATTTAGGAAGCAATGTGATCATTATTACGGCGACTAATTGGAAAATCATTCCCATGGAAAATTTAATTGCCGAACTTCATAAAAAAGATACGGAATTATACGCGGAGGTTAATTCCGTCGAAGAAGCCCGGGTGATGTTTGAAACCCTCGAGCTGGGGGTGGATGGCGTTGTTTTTAAGCCGAAAAATTCCGCTGACCTTGTTGAGCTGAAAAACCTACTTAAGGAAGGGGTGTCTCTCAAATTAACATCCGCACAGATAGTAAAAATCAAAGAAGTTGGGTCTGGAGACCGGGTTTGTATCGATACCTGTTCGTTACTTTCTATTGGAGAAGGGATGTTGATCGGATCTCAGAGCATCGGTCTGTTCCTAGTCCATTCGGAGACAATTCCCTCTGAATTTGCCGATCCTAGGCCGTTTCGCGTGAATGCCGGGGCTGTTCACGCATATATTTTACTTCCTAATGGAAAAACGCAATATCTCTCCGAAATTCAGGCGGGAAGCGAAGTCCTCGCTATCAATACAAAGGGCGAAGGCCGTCCCGTGACGGTGGGACGATCCAAAATTGAAAAACGTCCTCTTCTCTTAATCGAAGCCACAATTGACGATACGATTCTCAAAGCCATCGTTCAAAATGCAGAAACTATTCGATTGGTTAAGACTGAGAATAATAAGACTTTTCCAATTTCTGTTTCTGAACTCAAAATCGGGGATAATATTTTAGTGTATTATGTTCCAAAAGGAGGACGCCATTTCGGAAAACCCGTTGAAGAATATGTTCTCGAAAAATAATGAAGCTGCGATGCCCTATGATTTGTGTAGCGATCAGTTCCAAGGATGTTAATTCTGCAATTGCTAAAAGTCAAAAAGCGATTCAACAAGGGGCGTCACTCCTCGAAGTCCGCGTTGATCATTTTGAAAGTCCCCTCGAGACTGATTTTGTACGATTAGTGACTGATATTAATTCGAAACTCATCTTAACGGTCCGAAAGCAAGAAGAGGGGGGGAATTATGCATTCGCAGAGAATCAAAGATTAGAATTAATCCAAAAATGTATCCATG
>CAYGYC010000193.1:0-8818 GCA_964353755.1 uncultured archaeon
ATCATTCCCGCGGACGATATGAAATCCCACCACCTGCCATTCAATACCCCCAAGAATTATGGACAGGAAAGCAAGTTTTCAGTGTTTTACTTCCTAAGGACATAAATCTTACTATTACGGCGAAGATTTGCCGAAAATGTGAAAAGTGTGAGAAAGAAAAGTGCCCAAATGATGGGTATGTCTTAATTCGGAATGGACGACTGCTCAATGGGATTATTGATAAAAAAGCAATTGGTGCGGGACAACCGGAAAGTCTTTTACACCGAATTGTCAAAGAATATGGGGCAACCAAAGGGAGATTATTCTTGGATTCAGTTGCTCGAATGCTCATTGAAGTGATTACCAACATTGGATTTACTATAGGGCTAGATGATGTAGAAATTCAAGAGGAAGCGGATAATCGGATTAATTCCATTTTAACTACGGCAAATGAGGAAGTCAATAAATTAATTGAAGTGTATAAAAGAGGAGAACTGCAACGATTGCCGGGGCGTACTCTTCTGGAAACGCTGGAAATGCGAATTATGGAAAAATTGTCGGAAGGGCGTGATGAAGCAGGTAATATCGCGGGAGAATACTTAGGTCTTAACAAACACATCGTGATTATGACAAAGACGGGCGCCAGAGGAAACCCCTTAAATCTCGCACAAATGGCCGCATGTGTGGGGCAACAATCCGTTCGAGGTGAACGTATTTTAAGAGGATACCGGAAACGAACATTGCCTCACTTCCAACGCGATGATTTGAGCGCACCTGCTAGAGGATTCGTTACCGCCAGTTATTATAAAGGGTTAAATCCTATTGAATTCTTCTTTCATGCTATGGGCGGCCGTGAAGGTTTAGTGGATACCGCAGTTCGCACCAGTACCAGTGGCTACATGCAACGCCGCTTAATCAATGCCCTACAGGACATAAAAGTTGAATATGATGGAACCGTTCGCACAGCAATGGGCAACATTATTCAATTTAAATACGGCGAGGATCGCATCGATCCTGCAAAAAGTGACCACGGAAAGGCCGTAAATATTGATATTATCCTCGAAAAAGTAGTTAATGAAATAGAATATCAGGGACCCCCTATTGATTCAAAAGATGCGGCAATCAGAAATCAATTAGAAGAACTCTATAAAACGGATCAGTTTCCAAGATCCGTTGTGGATAAGATGGAATCCAAATTAAAGAATATCGAAATCGATAATACCCAATTTGATGCCTTAATTAAAGAAACGTTGAAATCATATCATAAGGCGCTCGTAGAACCTGGTGAAGCGGTCGGAGTGGTATCTGCCCAATCCATTGGAGAGCCCGGGACACAAATGACTTTAAAAACGTTCCATTACGCAGGGGCTGCCGAATTCAATGTGACTCTCGGATTACCTCGGCTTATTGAAATCGTAGATGCTAGGAGAAATCCCTCTACACCCATGATGACTGTTTATTTAGAACATGATAAAGAAGACGAGAAAGAAATGGAAGAAAAAGCCCGGGAAGTCGCTCGCGCTCTCGAATTAACGAAAGTCGAAAATATTGCCGAATCTGTTGAAATTGATCTTGCCAACATGACTATCGTAATCAAACTCGACCAAGAATTAATGAAAGACAAAAAAATTGAAGTAGATCTCGTTAAAAAACAGATTGAACTCCAACTTAAGGCCTTTAAAAAAGAAGATATTAAAAGCGCCAAAACTATAATCACCTTGGATCCGAAAACCGATGATTTAGATAAAATCCAAAAGTTACTCGAAAAAATACGAGATCTATCCATTAAAGGGCTAAGGGGAATAAATCGGGTTATAATTCGGCAAGATGAAGGAACTAATGAATATGTCGTTTATACCGATGGCACTAATTTTAAAGAAGCACTCCTAGTAGAAGGCGTCGATCCTAAAAGAACTATTACTAACCACGTGCGCGAAGTAGAATCCACCCTAGGCATCGAGGCCACAAGAGCAAGCCTTATTCTGGAAGCATCTGAGGTATTAGATGAACAGGGATTGGATGTAGATCTGAGACATATAATGCTCGTGGCTGATCTGATGACCTGCGGTGGCAGAATCCGCCAGATCGGCCGGCATGGCATCAGCGGTAAAAAATCCAGCGTCTTAGCCCGGGCGGCGTTTGAAGTTACGATCAAACACTTACTTGAAGCTGCAATCCGCGGGGATGAGGACCCCCTCAAAGGCATTACTGAAAATGTGATCATCGGACAGGTGATTCCTCTGGGAACCGGCGGGATCGATCTTCTCATAAATCCTAGCTTTTCCGCAAACTCTAATGATTCTCCCAAGGAGAACACTTAAACGCGCATAAAATCAATAAACTTTTAAATATTTTTTTAATTTTTATGGTTATAGACCGAAATAAACAACAATATGATGGAAGAGTTTTTAACTCAGAAAATTATTTATTAGAAAAAATATATGTTGGAACGAAAATAGAGAATTGGTAGTTCTACTAATTTGGAGAAATAAACCGATATGATAAATGTAGAAAATGCGATAAAGCTCGCGGTTAAAACGGGAAAAATTAAAATTGGCAGTAAAAAGGCTTCGAAACTTGTAAAAAGTGGAAAAGGCATATTAATTATTGTCGCAAATAATTGTCCGAAAGAGATCTTAGAAGATTTACAGACCTATTGCAAATTAGCTAACATTTACATATATCAATATCGAGGATCCAACTATGATTTAGGATTTCTGTGTGGTAAAACCTACATGATCTCAGTCCTCCTGATTTTAGAAGCAGGGGATAGTGATATTTTGAAAATTAAAGAAGAAACTTCTAAATAAAAATCTAATTAGAATTCGGTAAATAATAACAGAGGAAATGAAGCCATGACAATGAGTATCAAGTTAGGCGAAAACGAAATCCGATTCATCTCTCTTTTCGAGAGTATAACCGGAGCCGTTGCTCACGATTGTATTGTTGAGGAGGAACGAATTATTTTTATTGTGAAGCCGGGAAATATTGGGCTTGCTATTGGGAAGAAAGGGATAAATATTCAGCGTGTTCGCGATTTTCTCCAAAAACAAATCGAAGTCGTTGAATCTGCCCAATCTCCAGAGGATTTTATTAAAAATACCCTGGCGCCAGCTCGAATCAAATTAATAAATATTACCGTCCGAAGAGACGGCAAAAAGGTAGCTATGGTTACCGTAAATGAAAAGGATCGCGGGATCGCCATTGGTAAGAATGGCAAAAATGTCGCACGAGCTCGTCTTTTAGCAAGGCGCCACTATAATATCGAAGATGTCATTATTAATTAAGGTCTTTTTATTCTCTCATTTTAATTTTAATTTGAATTGGCATCTGGGGATCGCATGAAGAAACGTCCGCAAATTCTCGTTTTAGGATCCTTAGCGTTTGATTCCTTAATGGTTTTCCCTGATCTTTTTGCTAACACCATTGTAGTAGAATCTAATAAAAATGTAAATGCCGCCTTCACGGTTAAGAAAATGACCATATTGCGCGGTGGAACTGGAGGCAATATTGCCTATAGTTTGAGTCTCTTAAATGCCAATTGTATTTTAATTTCTGCAGCCGGGAAAGATTTCTACGACCGGGGATATAATAAATGTTTTCGAGATACCATCGATCTCCGAATTGAGATCTACGATGATCAATATACGGCTGCCGCCTATATCATTTCTGATATTAATAATAATCAAATTTCCGCCTTCCATGAAGGCGCCTTACTTAAATTGGATTCTATTGATCTTAAATCAAAAATTAGACCCGACGATAACATCAAAATTGCCATTAATGCACCCAACCCGATTAGCGCTATGATGAAATTTTCGTACCAACTCCATGATCTGGAAATTCCCATGGTTTTTGATCCTGGGCAACAAATCAAATTGTTTACTAAAGCCCAACTGAAAGAAATTGTGCCCTTGAGTTCTTATTTAATTGTAAACAATAGTGAATTTTCTTTGTTTGAACGGACATTAGAATCGAATATCAACGAATTAAAAGGACAAATTGATAATATTATCATCACTATGGGGAATACGGGTTCCGTTATTTATCATAAAGGTGAAAAACTTACTATTCCCATTGCAAAAGCCAGTAAAGTGGTAGATCCCACAGGAGCTGGCGATGCCTATCGCGCCGGCTTTCTAAAAGGAATTATAAGTGGCTTCCCTGTCAAAGCGGCTTGCCAGTTAGGGGCCGTTATGGGATCTTTTTGTGTTGAAGCGCTTGGCGCGCAAGGGCATTCTTGTACAGTAGAAGAGGTATATGATCGCTATAGAAAGAACTTTGGCGAACCTCCAAAAGCTCTCTAATTTTAAAAATACATAATATCTTTTGCGCCTGATTCAACCAAATATTGTTGAATGGCATTATGACCCGAATGTGAGGTAAGCGCGAAAGATTTGATAGCGAAACGCTGAGTTAAAGCCCATCCCGTGCAAATAGCCATGGATTTTCCATAAATCTCTCTCAATTTAGGTAATTGCTCTTTATTATAAAGAAATAAGGGCAATAAAAAGACCTTTTTGCGCTTCTTTTTTGGAGTCTTTGGAAAAAGAAACTTATCCAGACTGCTATCGAAAAGGTTTTTTCGATATTGAAAATTTCCTAAGGGATAGTAGTTATTATGAATGAGATTATGGTAATATATGGAGGGATGTACGAAAATATCACAATTCAAAGTCGACATATTGATAAGTTCAGTGAGTTCTTGAGCAGTTCCTAATGGTCTCGCAAAAAGAATAGCGGTATTGTGTGTCCTGAAAACCGATTGTAGCCATTCATAAATCTCCCTATAGACATCATTGCGCGCTGGAAAGATATATTTTTCATCAGAATATGTTGAATCCGTAATCAAAGTGGAGTTTTTTCCTGTTAGAATGGTCCCTTTATACATTCCCATCCGTGGTTCTACGCAGAAATCTCCCGTATAAATAATGGTTTTCTGCCTATACGATAATTTAAATTGTAACGACCCAATACAATGACCCGCCTCAAAAACTTGAATTTTAATTCCATCTAAATTGAATTCTTCCCCACTCCCACTCTTCACAATTTGAATATTCTCTTTCTCAGTAGTATGCTTTGTTCTCATGTTTATGATATCTAAAGTAGGTTGGCTCAAATAAATGGGCTGCGAAAATTTCTTGAAAGCTGGGAGCGAGCAATGGTCGGCGTGAGCATGTGAAATTAATACAATATCTGAATCCGTGTAGGAGAGCGGATCGATTACTATATGTTGCTTATTTAAAATTAAATGCGTCCCTGATTTTTTATAGATTTCCACAAAAACCATCCGGAAAAGAGTATCATACGGGAATACAATTCAGAACGTTTCTTTTTACTGTAGAAGTATTAATATTCGCTGTAATAAATTTTTCTCTTTGAAACCCAATGCTTTGGAAAGATTCATTTCAGCCGACAATATTCGCTATTCTATTTTCCATCTATCACATTTTCTCTGTAACATGAAATCTTAAAATGTCGTAGAGATCACATTGCCATTTCTATAAGCTCAATTAAATCAAGTATCTTTATGGAAGATTCACTATATCTGGCTGCTCGGGACAATACGTCTTCACAAGTTGGACACATCGTCACCAAATATTCTGCTTGCGTTTGTTCTGCCTCCTTAATTCGTTTATCAGCAATTTCCATTGTAACATCCGCAAATTCAGAGAGCAATCCACCGCCCCCACCACAACATTTTGCCTCATAACGATTTTTCTCCATTTCAACGAATTGGATACCAGATATGCTTTTAATTATTTGTCTCGGTTCTTCAAAAAGCCCCATAAAGCGCCCAAGGTGGCAAGGGTCGTGCCATGTCACTCGTTTCTCAATTCGTTTTGAAAACTTTATTTTTCCTTTCTTTATGAGGGCTAGAACGACTTCGATAATATGCGAGATTTTAGGTTTAAATTCGGAATGAAATTGAGGAAAGGATTCTTTAAAAGTCTTATAACAGCTGGGACAAGGTGTTATAATCTCTTCGATTCCTTTCTGGTTTATGAGATTGATAAATGATTCCGAAGTAGTCTCGAACTCATTCCAATAGCCCGTGGTATGTAAGACACTCCCGCAGCATTCCTCTTCTCCTAAATAATTTAATTCAACTCCGGCATTTTGTAATATTTTAACCATTTTAACCAGAAGATTGGGACTTAGCAGAGAATATATACATCCTGCAAAGAATAAACGTTTTGAATTCTTATTAAACTTAATAGTTTTAGCCCATTGGCTTTTTTCTTCTAATGATTTCCCAAGGGGATTTTTATCTTGTAAAACCTTATCTTTTATTCGCTGTTGGGTCGGTAATGTGATGCCTGCTTTTACTAAATCCGCTCTCAGCCTTTCTAGGAGATCCACGGCGGGTAAAGCACAGCGTGCTGCACAGTAGCCACAGGTCGCACACAGCCCTAGACACTCCAACAATTCCTGACTCGGCTTAATCGTTCCTTCCAATAACCCTTTCGCGATTTGAGCTCGCCCCCGACTGCTAAAGGCTTCCAACCGAAAAATCTCATAAATTGGGCACTCCTCCCGGCAAAAACCGCAGCGCGTTCGGTTACAGGTGTAAATGGCATCCCGTAACTTCTCAATATACACCTACTTTATATCTCCATAACTTTTTAAAAAATTTTTAAATACTTTATTAAAAGTTCCATGTTGGAATCCAAATTATTTTCCATTTTCCATTGATCTTTTTAATAATTAATGGTTGATCTTGTCTTTTTGCCCCTTCCGCATTAATTTTTATGGATACTTCATCACCCTTCAATTCATAGGCTTCAAAGGTGAATTTTTTGTCCCAACCCTTTCTCATATAATAAAGAGTCATGTTTTTAAAGCTACTTTCATATTCTTTCAAAGTCATCCGCTTAGATAACCCAAATTGCCCACTAATTTCCCCATCCTTTTCATACATCGCCCTAATATCTACATTACTTTCTAGATACTTTGTATTGCCCGTATTTAGTACTTTTATATATTGTTCTGCGATTTTTTTGATTTCCTCTTCAATATTTACCAATAATCACACCTGCATTCAGAAAAATCCAAAAAAGATAACTAAAAATTTAACATTTAATGTTTCTAGGATCAAAATTAAATAGAGAGTTGTAAATTAAAAACATAAATCTTATTGTAATTTGAGGTCTTATGATTTGACTGGATCAAAATCTCCGCGCGGTGAGTTTGCTGGCGCGTCCCTGAAGAAAAAGCGAAAACATCTCCGTTGGAAGAGCACAAAATACAAGCAGCACATCCTTAAACTTGCTAAAAAAGCAGATCCCTTAGAGGGATCGTGCATGGCCAAGGGGATCGTCCTTGAGAAAGTGGGGGTCGAATGCAAAAAACCCAACTCCGGGATCCGCAAGTGTGTGCGCCTCCAATTAATTAAAAATGGGAAGCAAATAACGGCCTTCTTACCCGGTGATGGCGCATTAAACTACATTGATGAACATGATGAAGTCCTTATTGAGAAACAAGGTGGGGCAATGGGACGGTCCAAAGGTGACACCCCTGGGGTGCGCTGGAAAGTCATTAAAGTGAATAATGTCGCCTTAAGCCAACTCATTATTGGGCGAAAAGAAAAACCAATCCGTTAAATTTTGACTTATTTTTGCCCCTTTGGGGATCTATTTCTCATTTATAAGGGGACTACACAAGAGTTATGACCCGCTTCATTCAGCCTGCATACCAAATCTTGTATGACGAATCTTTATTGAACGATTTTACCTTTGAAAATCTGAAAATATATTTGAGATACTTTTTATGTGGACCTCCCCAATCCGCAGGCGAGGGGATTTTTTATAGAATTATCCAAAATAGGGAAGAAAAATGCATTCAGTGCATTGTATTTTATAAAACACAGTGGTTCCCCTATCATCCCCATGATTATCACCCCTTTTACATTTATTTAGACGAAAATAATAACGTACGGTTTCTGATAATTGATGACGGCCATCATTTTTCTAAATTAATACCCATCGAAAGAAAACATAAAAAGAAAATGGTCAATATCACTCTCTTTTTACCAGACCACGGTCTTACAAGCCGGATAAAGGCGAGTAAGATATTTAAACCGAAACTCCTTCCGCTCTTACCTATGCAACTAGAAAAATGGTGGAAGATCAATAATATGGCGCAATTAAAGTTGAGAACAAAATTAATTGATCCGTGGGCGCCCGGCTTAATTCCCCCTGCACCATCAAAAAAAGAATCACTGATTTATCGTATAAATCATCTGCTCCCCTTCAAAGTTTTTTCCTCGATCGAAAAAAATTTGAAATTTACATTTCGCGATGAAGCGATCTGTCCCCACTGCCAGGAGATGGAAACTCTCGATTTTATGCCCTTGGTTCATGATGCGAACGGAACTTATTTTTTGAGGAAAAAAATGATGTGTAAAAATAACCATAGTTACATCGTTAAATATAATTTCGAAACTGGACAACTTCAGTATGAATGACTCTTAAAAAACTCAGTTGCTTTGGAAGAAGCTCTTTCCTTGAAATGGAATGTTTGATTTAATATTAAAAAGATTTAAAATCGAGGGGCATAGATCAATTAATTTTATGGAATCTAAAGAGATTTTATCTATCAACTTTTCATTCGAAGCATAAATGAGTAAAGGAACTAAAATTTCATCTTGCGTAATTCCACCATGACTGCCCTTCAATTTTTTCTCACCAAATTCAAATCCCTTCTTTGCAAAAACTACAAAATCGCCAGTCCGTTCGTGCTTCAAATGAGATTTTTCAATTTTTTTTACATTAAAAACTTTATCAATAAAACGTAACCCGGGCAGGTGTTTCTCAAGTCCTTCTAAGTTTGAATCGGC
>CAYGYC010000194.1:0-8790 GCA_964353755.1 uncultured archaeon
TTTAGCTAGGGGGATTGATACTGAAGCCCATCTAGGAGCTCTTGATGCTGGAGGAAGAACTATTGCAGTTATTGGATGCGGACTTTTAAATATTTATCCCCCTGAAAATATAGAATTGGTAGAGGATATTTCAAAAAATGGGGCTATTATCACTCAATCTTTTCCTTCTGATCCAGTGCAGAAATGGACATTACAAATGAGAAATAGATTAAATTGCGGATTATCTCTTGGAAGTATTTTTATAGAGGGTTCAGAAGACAGCGGCTCAAAATGGCAAATGAAATTTGCAATAGAACAAAAAAAACCTATGTTTGGTCTTATACCAGAAGATCCTAAAAGAAAAACCGCCTATATACCTCTATATATAATAAAAAAACTAAAAGGCTTTCCAATTTCATCAGCAAAAGAAGTATTGGAACATTATTCAACTTTCAAAGAAAAAAATAATGACATTCAAGGCAATCTTAAGAAGAATGCATCGATTCTTTCATATATAAGCAAAAATTAACTTTAGTGGATGAAAAAGTCAACATAATTCACCATCAAATTGGCGGTTCAAGTTAGAGGGATTATTACATGATTAAAAAAGTGATTTTACGAGAACATGAGTATTTAGAATTTTATTTTGAAGATTTAGGCATGAGTCAGTCCAAGTATATACGATTATATGATTTAAAGGGATGCCTCAGATGTCTTGAACCCAATGTTAATCCTATAATTGGATTTTGCAATAAGTGCTTGAATGAAAGATCTTTTAATAGAGTAATATCATTAGGTATCTATACAGCGTATGGAAGTTATCAAAAAAAATTTGGACGAGAGCGATGGTCTAACCTTTGCCATTACATTATATATATGAAACCCGTTAAGCCAGCTAAAACACCATTTTGCGATATTAAAACAAAGGAAACATACGGACAAATTACGGCGCGCCTTTTAGAATGGTTACTTCATGAAAAAAGAATCGATTTAAATGAATATAAAACAATAATACCCATTCCCTCTTATTACGCAGAAAATCAAATTGACTATTTTGGTATTCCGCTATCAAATATATTGGATATATCTTATGAATCGAAGTCCTTAATTAGAAAGTCACCCGATGAAAAGATATTTGAAATATCTCCAAATCATGCAAATTTAGAAAATAAAAGCGTTATTTTACTTGATGATGTATACACAGCTGGTGAAACTAAAGAAATATGCTCAAATTTATTGAGAAATATTGGAATTAATTACATTATAATATTAGTATTAGCACGGACTGTCGAAATTATATGGTGGGGTAATGATGATATTGGATAGACTGTTTAAACAACAGATAAAACAGGTTTAATTTTCTGGTAGATCATTCATTTTTTGCCCAAGGGGAAAGGTCTTTTCTAATTTTTCATTAATTAATTGTAAAAGTTTTCTCATAGGTACACCAGTTTTTTTAGAGAGTTGTTCAATTTCATCGGATTCCGGTTTAGTTTGGATAAGGATATTATTTAAGTCCCAAGAAATTTTAACAGAGATTTTATAATTCTGGTTTAATATCTCAATGGGTAATGAAATCATCTTCCGATTCAATGTATAACGCATGGTTGGAAAGAAACGAACCCCTAACGTTCCTAATTCAGTTATAAGCAATTGCGTGATAGGGAATAAATGTTCATAATTCGTTAAAATTTGAATTAAATAACCCGGTCTTTTTCTTGAGGATACGGGAATAACTGAAATATCCTTTAGGAATCCGGTATCGACAAGTTTATTGATAGTATTTCCCAATAATTCTCCTGTAATATCGTCGATATTTGTTTCGATGGTGACAATCTGTTCAAAGTTATAGGGAATCGGAACAGGTTGATTTCCGTAGATTATTCTGAGTATATTAGGGACATTTGGGAAATCTTTCGTGCCTGCCCCATAACCAATCTTTAGAGGAACTATTGATGGATAGAATTTTGTAGTGTTTTTGACTAGATTAACTAAGATGGAAGCACCTGTAGGCGTGGTTAATTCTGATTCAACGGGACCGCCGACAATTTCAAAGTTATTATTTTTTAAAATTTCAAGAGTAGCTGGAGCAGGATTAGAAGTTAAACCATGCGAAAATTTTAAGATACCACCACCCACGGCCACGGGCGTTGAAATCCATGAGCAATTTTCAAGTAATTGGAGGTCTTTACATGCCATAATAAAGCCCAGGATATCTGCTATAGTATCCATCGAACCTGCTTCATGGAGCTGCACGTGATCTGGAGATGTTCCATGAATTTTAGCTTCCGTTTGAATAAGAGTATTTAAAATATTAAAGGCCAAATTTTTTTCAGGGTCATTCCAATTGAGGTGTGAAGTAATGGTTTTCATTATCAATTGGAGATCTTCTCCATGGTTATGATGGTCTTTTTCTTTAAAGGAAAAATGGATTTGAGTGGCCGTTATCCCATTTTTAAGGACTTTTTTACAATCCATTTTAAAATCGAGAAAATCTGGCACAAAATTTGATATAGATTTTAGTTCATCTCTGATTCCCTGATAATTTGCTCCTAAATCAATAAGCCCGGCTAAGAGCATATCTCCAGATAGACCGGCTACTTGGCAATCAATCAAAACTAACTTTGAAGGCAAATTAGTAAAAGAAATAATCCTCCCCCACGAAATTTAGGATTAATTATGTTCTTTTGGGGTTTCTTTCGGAGATTCTTTTAATTTAGCCTCTCTTTCAGCCTCTAGAAATGCTGTTAATGCCTCAGCTTTTTTGGTATATTCAGCTGTTTTAACTTTGTCCTCTAATTCCTCAGATTTCTTAGCAGCTGCCTTATACCATTCTACGGCTTCTGGAAAATCAACTTTTTTTAAGGCTCGAAGAGCATTATCAGCGTATTCTTTTCGTTCTCTTTGAATAATAGGTATTTTCTTCAATTTTTCAGCTTTTTCCCGGTACTGTTGCATTAAAGATGTTTCATCTATATCTAATAGCAGCTTAGAGACTATTTCATAATTTGATCCCGCGATAACGTATTTTTCTTCTTTCAAGGCTGTTTCGGCTAATTGAAGCATTTCAGCAATTTTTGGAGGGATGCTTTTTGCTTTTGAGATTAATAATTGAGCTTTTTGGATATCCCCTTGATCTAGAAGCTGTTTAGACCGATTAATTATCTTAGTCGATAATTCTTCGGCATTAAATCCTACCGATATTGGGCTCACGGTTTTTTGATTATAAATATTTTTCACCAGGTCAGATAAATATGAGGCATCGATATCTTTTTTCAGAGTGCGTTCAAATTCCACTAATAATTTAAAAAATTCCTTTGGATTTTCTTCAGGATTCAATAAAAGAATAAACAGATGCCGCCGCATAATTCCCTTCCCTTCAAATTGCGTAAATCGAGAGACTATATTTGCTGACCCAAATTGAAGTGACAACTGTGTTTCAACAGGTTCTTGAGCCGTATGAGCCATGAAAATTTTCATAGCCAGGTCAGGATCAAAATCAATTTCGGGATATTTTGCTTTTATAACAGGTCCTTTTACTCTGTCCCAATCCAATATAATGAGTGCTCTAGGCATATACTCACCTATTTAATCGTTTTTTGGAATAAATTTGTAGCTATATGGGAAAAAACACTTTCTACGTTCTTTCCAGTTTTAGCAGAAGTTTCAAAATAATGGAAACCCATTTTCTCAGATAAAGTTTGACCCCATTCTGAAGGAATTACTCGCTCATTTTCCAAATCGATTTTATTTCCAATTAGGACTCCGAATTTATTGTGGGTTAATGACAAGTAATCCTTATACCAAGTTGAGGAATTTATGAAAGATTGTTTATCAGTGAGATCAAATATTATTATTGCTCCGTCCGCGCCTTCAAAAAAAAACCGGCGAACATTTGAAAACTTTTGCTGCCCTGCAATATCCCAAATATTTAAAGAACAAGAAAAATCTTGAATTTTAAGGATTTTACGAGAAATTTGGACACCAACGGTCGGGATATACAATTCTCTAAACTTTTTTTGGGTATATTGTAGCATTAAAGATGTTTTTCCAACGGATGGGTCTCCTATAACGACAATTTTCCATTTATAATCTGCTGGTTCTTCCATCTATATCTTCTACTTAACAAATTGTTTAATGTATTTCTTTTATAATATTTGGTTATTAATAAATAAAAAATCATTTAATTATTTTAATAGCATCCAATGTAAAAATTTATTTACAAATCCCAAATTTTAATTGAGACTTGTTATTAAATCTTTTTGAAGAAAAATGATTGCGGAATGGATCTGTAATGGAAAAAACGCGAGAAATACTGAAAAAGCTGTTACAGGGAGAGATATCGCTCGAAGGGGCTGAAAATGAGTTAAGAGCGAATCGGGTGGAAATAATTGATGAGTTTGTACGGATTGATTTTCAACGAGATATGAGAACAGGGATTCCGGAAATGGTTTTTGCAGAGGGAAAATTACCAAAGGATACAGCACTTATTTCAATGAATTTGGCAGAAAAAAATAATTTTTCGATAATTACAAGAGTTCATGCAGATCAGGTAACTCAGATTAAAACAATTATTGGAAATAAATTTGAATTTGAATATATAGACAACGCTCGAATAATAATTATAAAGAAGAAAGGCTTTGTATTTAAGAAAACAGGTGGTTTAATAGGAATTATTACAGCAGGGACTAGCGATATACCTGTTGCAGAAGAAGCGCGGATTATTGCGGATGCAATGGGTTGTACAATTATTAAAGCTTACGATGTAGGAGTTGCAGGGCTTCATAGAGTTTTTCCACCCTTAAGTGAAATGCAGAAAAAAAATGTTGATTGTATTATAGTGGTTGCGGGTATGGAAGGAACTCTCGCAGGGATCGTTGCATCGTTAGTGGATGTTCCTGTAATAGGAGTTCCTCGGTCCGTAGGTTATGGATTTGGAGAGAAAGGAATAAGTGCACTTTCCACTATGCTTAATACTTGTTCTCCTGGTCTAGTGGTAGTTAATATTGATAACGGATTTGGAGCAGGCGTCGTCGCAAGTATAATAGCCAATCGGGTGGCAAAATTTCGACAGCAATCAACTGAATGAGGTTTTAAGAATGAATGAAAAATTCCAACGATTTAGTGTATCCTTGCCAAAAGATCTTTTCGAGGAATTTGATTCGGTTATTAAATTGCTTGGAATGTCGCGTTCAGATGCCATTAGGAAAGCAATGCGTGATTTTATTACTCAATATACATGGGAAAAAACTCCTAATAAGGGCATTGTTGTTGGATCCATCACATTGATTCTAAATCATGAAAAAAAGTATGGTATTATGGATGAATTAAATGAATTACAGCATAATCATCTTGAAGTCATTAATACTTCCTTACATATTCATCTAGATGAGCAAAATTGTATGCTAGTATTACCAGTCCGAGGTAATGCTCAAGAAATTAAAAAGTTAAGTGAAAAATTGCAAGCTATGCCCGAAGTGAAGGAAACTAAATTAACCTTAATTGCTGCGGGAGAAAAGTTTGAATAAAATCTAATTTCTTTTGTATAATTTCTATGGATTTACATTAGATCAATTTGAAATGAGCTAATTTTTTTCAAAATCTCCATTCCAATGCATTTAGTGGTCTTTTTAAGGATTTTTTTAAATTAATTTTCAAAGTTCTATAAACTAATCTAAATCATAAAAAAAATAGAAAATTAGATTAAAGGAGGTAACTGAAATGCAAGTTATTGCATATTGGACACTGGTTTCGGGATATTTAATTGTACTTGGGATCTTCTGTTGTATTTTTGCTGCGTTGTTTCGAAAATGGTATCAAACATCTCCTAAATATTTCTCCGACTTACCCTTTATCTTAGCTATATCCTTTGTGTTTCTAACCTATGATCGAATAGATAGTATCTTGGGATTGACTGGAATTATGCCAATAACAACCACGACCCAATTAATTAATCTCTTTGCATATGTAGCTTTCAACGGAATTACTCTTGTTTTACTATTGGTTATTTGGCTTCCTGACAGGAAAAACTTAAGAAATGTCATTGTCATAATCTGGTTCGCATTATGGATTTCTCTAATAAGCATATTTATGGGTATAATGGGCTCACCAGATACACTGCATTCCGTTATTTTTGCATTATCACTTCCAATGTTACTGTTGTTGGCAATTACATGGTTCTTCTCGTATTCTCATAAACGATTATCTGTTATTAATCCCCTTTTAGTCGGATTAGGAACTACGGGCATGATAATAGGCATGGTAGTCCGAATTTATGTGAGTTTAATTGGCGCCCCGATAGGTTATGTCTTTACCGATTTGCATTGGATTGCAGCTTTAATTGATATAGCCAGTTATTCTATAATGTTCGCTGGATTTTCGAGAAAAATGTCATATTAATAATTTTTTTTTTAGTCTCATACGACTTATTTTTTTTTTCGTTATTTCACCATTAGAACTCCAATAGGGAGTGAGGCCATCCGCCATTCTGCAAATTTTCCACTATAGTTCATTTCAATTTTCGTTCGACCATGGGTCCCTAAAATAAACATAACAGAATTTTTGCGCAATTGTTTAAACATGCCTGTTAACCATTTTGAAGTTCTTAGAATAAGCCTGGAAATTAAATTCTCTGGAGGAGTCATCTTAAATTGCATTGAACGTTTATATAAATTTTCAAAATCGAGAAAATGAATTGAAAGGAAATTGACTCGATTAAGTAATTTGGATGCTTGAACCCATGTAGTCATGTCTCCAGTGGTAGGAACTTTGTCGGCGGGCCCAGAAAAGGTCTGTAAATCACTCTCTTGCCCTATCATACAAGAGCTTTTTCCATTTTGCTGAAGGAATGTCATCAAATGAAAATCTTGAGAAGTTAAAGAACTATGGATAAGTGTATGAAGAATATCCATTGTATAGGGATTAGTAGTTTCAAGCAGTAAAAGATATTGTGATTCTTTAATTACAAATTCGGGTTTAAAAACTGTTATTTCAAATAAGCCAAAATTATCTAAGATAACAAGAACAATTTGTTGGATGGGTTCTATTTTAACTCCTTCAATTGGGGAGGGAATATTATTCGGAGGAGTTATTCCAAATAATTTTATAAGGGTAGCAGGGATCTGTTGCATCGTCCCAGTAAAAGTAGGTAATTCATCATCACTCATTTTAATTCTCACGTTTTTTTGAGATAAAACCAATTTTAAATAGAACTTTTTAAAATTATATCTTAAGGTTAAATTTTATTAAATTCACTCAAGTTATGTAAAACCTAAATTTATTCAGTAATTTGAAGGTTATTTATAAATCTACATTATCAAAATAATATTTCTCAATTTTTTTGACTGAAAATAAGGCTTAATAATCTTCTACTAAAATCAATATTATGTTTCTATAATAAAATTATGTTCCTTTAATAAAAGAAATAAAGCCCCGGGCGGTGTTTGAAACCGCGACTTATGTAAATAGATATAATATCTATTTGCTCCACATTACCAATGTAGCGCTCTACCAGGCTTTGCCCCTACAGTCTTAGGACTCTAGGTTAAGCTACCGGGGCAGAAATAATTTCATTTTTATTTTATTACATTAATCTTTGGTTTGAGATATCTTTGACATGATTTCAATAAAAATTTTTTGTTTTTGTTGCGTGTCACGCTG
Source organism: uncultured archaeon (assembly GCA_964353755.1). Taxonomy (GTDB): domain Archaea; phylum Asgardarchaeota; class Lokiarchaeia; order Helarchaeales; family HEL-GB-A; genus CAYGYC01. The sequence continues at coordinate 7,639 of CAYGYC010000194.1, forward strand.
TAGGCTCTCCAGAAAGGGAAAAATTGAAGACCACCATCAATTTTGGAATTTTATCAATAATGATAGAGTTTTATAAGTAGTCAGAAGGTTTAAACCCACCATGAATTGAAGAAAGGAAAACAATTTTATTTCCGTCTGAAAGTGGAGTTTTTAATTTTTGTAAAGTTTGGATTTCTTTATTATCTATAAAAATTAAAATTTCAGGATTAATATTCTTTATTTTCGGATTTAATATTAAATCTTCAAATTTTTGACCCAACTCTTTTATTAATTCATTTATTAAATTCTCCACCGTAAAATATTCGGAATTTATTCTTAAAATTAGTTGATCTTTCTTAAGATGTGATTTTAAAGAGGATAGAAACTTGATATGAAGAATGATGGTTCTCATCACCAAAATATTTTTTGAGTTTGCTTTTCAAGAGGGGGAGAATCCTTTCAACTATTTCACTTAATTTTTTCTGGAAATTTTACTATATTAAGTGGAATTGCATCTCCAATGAATTTCTGTATGAAAATTTTTGTAAAATTAAAAAGAAATTCAGCATCTAACAAAATTCCGGATAACTGAAAAACTTCAAAAGATAATACTTGTTGTAGCCAATAATTAATTATGCTTTGAAAAGAATAAAATACTTCAGAAATCGGGTTGGAGTAATTAAATCTATATAGGAGTAATTCTTGAATACTGTCAGGCTCACCTATACAGAAGAACAAGGCTTTCTGTAATTTTTTCAATGATTGTACTATTAAATTAGCAACGATGAATGGCTCTTCAATATTAAATGAAGCCGAAAGATCAGCTCTGGCTTCTCTGAACAATCGTATAATCCACCCTTTATTTAGGGGATCAAGGGCTAATGGCGTAGATGGTCATCTCAAAATGTTATAATAGAAAATAAAAATAATTATAAATTCATCACTCTACTCTCATCGAATTGTTCTTTTTTCATTTCGACTATAGCAATTCTGGTAATATATCCAGCAATCTTATTTCTAAAATGCTTCGATGGCGTAGTAGCTATCTTTTCTAAAACCTGTTTATTATGATTAAAATCCTTATTAAATTGATCGGTGAATCGATAATAGATATCCCGTGCCAATCTTTTTACTGTTTCAGTTCGTACTTTTCCACACATTTTATATCATCAT
>CAYGYC010000195.1:0-8790 GCA_964353755.1 uncultured archaeon
GGACTTTTTTAATATTTTCCTCGAACTTTTCAATGGGTACGCGCCAACTGATCGGGGGATAGAAATCATCCCAATGATGCCCGATGACCATTTTAGGGTTCAAAATCCTAGTCATTTGAGTAAGAATCTGGGGGGCATTCCGGCGCCCGGCCACGGGCGCGAGAAATAGAGTGGGATGGACTTTTTCGAGTTCTTCCGGATAATAGCCTCCTGAGCCAAAGTGACAGAAGGAGAGAGGTTCGTTCTTCAAGTCAAAATAGAACCCGAATACGTCGCCTTTCGGATAGTTACGTAACAACGAAAAAAGACCTCGTAGTGATTTCAGGACTTTCCACGAAAAAAATTTCCAGAGCAAGGTGACTAATCCAAATTTGATATGCTTGCTTTTAATTACTGTGACCTTGAATGAATTTAAGTCAATGGTATCGCCACCCGATATGATGTGAATTTGGTGCTCCGGAACGTCTTCCCGTAAAAAAATCTCACTGGCTTTCTTGGAGCAAAAAATCGTTGCGCCGGTTCGTTTGGCTATCGTCCCGACATCTAATGAGTGGTCGAAATGCCCATGACTGAGAAAAATATAATCCGCTTTACTGATATCTTCTGGTTTAAGCGGGATTTGGGGTTGAGCCTTGGGATTTCGGGAGAGATACGGGTCAATGAGAAGAGTGGTATCATCAAATTTCACTTTAAAGCCGGCTGTACACAACCAAGTAAGTTTCATTCAAATCACCATCAAATAGGAAATTAAAAGAGTATTTATTAATTTCCTATTGGATTTTCAACTGGAATTCCGATAGACATTAAAGCCAGTATTCGCAATTTTCAGGAATTTTAAAACCCCCAATTAAATCATAATACTGAAAGCAAATAGCAGAATGATGAGAAGTACAATCATACTAAAGCCGATGATCAGAACCAAAGTACGTAAAACATTTAATCGCGGATTTTCTTCCCCTTTTTTCTTAATGATTCTATAGCTGCCTAAACAAACTGCGGCGATAGATAAGATAAAGATAACAACCAGTTTCATCCAAAATTCAGATGTTGGGACAATTAGTAAGTAAATAATCGAAAAAATTGCCGTTAAAACAATAGAAAGATAGAGAAAGGTGTATTCGGTCATCTGATATGCGCGTGGTAAAATCGGATAGAGAATACCAATGACGACTACGGCTGCAATGACCCCTTTCAGCATCATTTGCTCACCAACAAATTGCACATAACCAAGAACGAGAAAAGTAAATGGTGCCATGACTCCTGCGATACAAATAATCAGGAATTTAGTATTTCTTGATAAGAATCGGAAGGGGTTATATTCTGGCATGATTGGAAAGATGAGTAACAATCCAATTAGAATTGGAATAACATGACATAGGTAAATATCTGGATAGGAATTAATAAAAAATGAATAATAACTCATTATATATATAACAAGGGGTACTCCCAAATAGATTCGCTTCAAATGCTCATTCGGGATAATTTTCTTCACTGATAATGCCAATAATAATAGATTTCCAATTAAAATAGGTAGTAAAATACCAATTACAATGTCTATTTCCATTAAAACGATATACACCCATCCTAAACCAATGTTCGTTGCAAGAACAATAATTGAATAACAATATTTTCGATAGACGAAATCAGGGGGTGCATAAGGTGGTTTAATCCATAGGATCGCAAAAATATTCAATCCAATTATCAAGGTTGGAAGCCACGCTTCTGAAGCTAACCAAATAAAGGAGCCGCCGACGAATGAAAAGCAGGATACGATAATAAGCCAAATAAAACGATAATTCTGCCAATTCATATTGGGGAAGAATAAGGCAAATATAAGTAAATTCCCGCAGGCAAATAATGCGAGAAGGAACGCAGAGAACGGTGCGACCATTAAAATATCAGCCAATGCAAAGTAAATGGTTGCAGAACTTATAATTATTAGAGGAATATAGATAATTCCTGTGAGTATTGCAGAGCCTTTCCATAAAGCTCTTCCAAACCCAGTTCCCAACCCCATAGTAATTGCTAAAAACAATGAGAAATAAATATTCTCTGGTGAAGAATAAAGCATGATGGAAAAGTGTAAAGTAAAAGTAAGAGAAACCGTAAGAATAATCCAAAGGTAATCCGTGTATATTTCTTTTTTAGAGGTAACAATAAAAAGAAGCACTAGCAGAGTTACATAAATGAGAACTCCTGCGGAAATAACCAGAGGTATATCAACAAGAATGATATTGATTAAGTTGCCTACATAAATTACTAATGGAATTGGTGAAAATGCCCAGAGGTATTCATGAATTCGCCAAATAATTAGGTCGCCCTTTAAGAGCCCCCAATAGGCGAGAAATGCCACTAATAAGGAAATATATATAAGAAGGAAGATATCAAAGCTGGGCATAATTTGCCTGAAACCTAGAAAAACTACGCCACTAAATAAGACGGGGAGCATCATAAATAGATATTGTAGATACTGTTCTAAACTTGTACGAAATTTTTTCGATAATAAAAAGAGAATATATCCTACTGTTACGCTTATGATTAAACTGGATTCAAAATTTGACGAAAGGCCTACAGAAAAGCACCAAAATATCAAAATAGAACAAGAATTATTGAATACACTTAAGAGAATCCAAAAAGTATTCCTAAAAAAGCGATCTAGAAACGAATGTCGATGTTCCTGATCTTTGAACCATTGATAGAAAATTAGTAAAAATGAGGCGAATAGAAAACATCCAAATGAAATACTATATAAGTAAAGTAAATCTCCAAGAAAAATAAATGAACTAAAGTAAGATAAGCCAACTGATAAAGATGTGGAGAAGATTAAATAAGATAAAAATCGCTTATCAATATTTAATTTTTCTGAAAAAGTCGGAATAACTACAAGTCCGCCAGATATTAATAAGCCGGTCATGATTCCGTTTAAGGTCAAAATTCCGAGATTCAAAAACGCATAATAACAATATAATAATCCTAAAGATATTGAAATAAAAAACCAAATAAGCATTGAACCCGTCCACTGCTTCTTCCAAAAGGAAAACCCTAAAATTATAATTGATTCTATTAAAAATGCATACAAAGAAGTCAGTAAAATATCATTGAAGGTAAAAATATAGATATAATTAAAGAGAAGTAAGGTGAATTCAATGCTTAGTATTGTTATGCTAATTAGGAACAGTTTTGAGGGGAGATTAAACCGTGGAAGCGCTGCACAAAATAATGTAAATACTATAATTATCAGAATCACCGTTACGAACGGCTCCAACAGAACAGAAATAAGAGGAGTATAGAGATAAATGGAAATCGAACCTCCTAAGCCGATCCAAAAAATCGAATCATATTTTTTAGGTACTTTATGAAATGCGGGAAGAACGAGGCATAAAGAAAAGATAGTACATAATGTTAATAGGATGCTTTGCATAGGATCTACTAGTAAATAAGTATCCAAAACCAACCATATTCCAGTTGCCACTGGGATAATGATTAAACCTATCCAAAACAGTGTAGAAGTAAGCCATCGCTTCTCCATCATACATCGAGCAAAAGGATAGAATAAAGTTATATATCCTGCTATCAAAAACGCATAGAACAGCTCTATAACTATTTGAAGCCCCCAAAACAGGAAGAAAAATAACCCAATTGAAACTGATAATTCCTGAATTATCTTCAAAATAGGTTTCAGAGGTTTTTGAAGTTGTAGGAAACCTGCAGAACTAATCAACGCTACAGCAATTCCGAAGAATATATTAACGAGAACTCCAAGAAGCACCGAGACTGTAACAATAATCGCTTCTCCAAGATATTTTCGATATAGACCCGCTGCAGGAATTAAAATCAATTCAAATATTAGAAGGCTTAAAGTAAGATTAATTATATTATCAATAATATGAAACACATAAAATCCAAACCATCCAAATAGAGCTGCTGTAGATGCACTTAGAATGGCCCATGAAACGCCCCAATATTCCCGTTTCAATACTTCAAATTTATGTAAGATTAGTAGGATAAACCCTAAAATTATCATGGAAATTGACACTGAAATAAGAGTTCTTGCTACTTCATCTATAATAGTAAGGACTAACGTATTATAGATTAGGAAACCAGTAAAGAATGGAAGAATTGGACATAATCCAAATCCAATTATCTGGTATATTTGCTTTTTCTCGATTCCAAATAGTATCAAAGGGTATAAACTTAATAAAAAGATAATCCCTGCAAAAAAGACCGTGAGAAATACATCAAAGTGACTTAATAATGCAAAATAAACTGCTAGGATGGTAATTCCACCGGTTACTGGCATCCAAATGTAAGCGCCATATTTTATTGGGATGGTTGGAAAAATGGTTAGGGTACTAGCTTGTAATCCTGCAATTAATAAGGAAATACCAATCAATGCGATAGGCGCTATCACTCCCAAACCGGATATGAAAAATATAAAACCATTGGCAATGCTTAATCCAAACCATAATATGGCAGAAATTCTCCACATTTTAATAAAATAGATGAGAAGTGCTAGTAGAATCGTGATAATTCCCATCATGAAAATCGCAGATGCAAAGAGTTCTTGGAACATAAAGTAATAAGCAACAGAGAAAGAGAGTGGTATCATTTCAGCCCAGACTATAAACCAACTTAACCTAAAATTAGAACGCCATCGATAAAATATAACCGGTAAAAATAAAATATACCCTATAGCAAGAGCAAGGAAAGTTCCAAAAATTATAAACTCAGTTCCAAGTGGCACGAAACTAAGAAATATAATGAAAGCGTTTATCACAGGGACCATTACCCAAATCAACCAACCCTTTTCCCATATTTTTTTTGATAATTCCCAAAAATAACAAACAGCACTTAAATAATACATAAAAATTGCAAAATCTATCGCTAAACCTATACTGATTACAAGGTCTATTCCTTGATAAAAATGCAGAAGAACACCAACCGCAATAGATCCTGAGATGACAGATGTTCCCAAGGCATACATAATGCGCTTTTGAGACAAAATTTCGAAATACCTAGCAAAAACGGAAAAGATAAAAAAGGACAGCCCCCCCGATACCGTTAAACTAGAAAGCAATCGAATCGAAAAGTCTAGTGTTGGAAAGAAAAGATAAAAAGCCAGTAAATCAAAGAATAAATAAAGACCTATCAGACAAATTGAGAAAAATATCCATGACTGCTTTCTAAAATAGTAAGAAAATCCTACATTGACCATTAAAATTATACTTATTAACCAGGGGAGAATACCCAGGAAATATTCAGTATAAGTATTCAAAAGAGGGTTCAACATGAAATATACAAGATAGATAATTGGCAGGAGGAGGAGAAGAGAGGATCCGATTAGAAAGCCATATTTCAAAGCTGATTTGAATTTCCAAAAAGTAAAAGAGAAGAAAAAGTAAAGCAAAGCACAAATTCCTATTACATAGAACAATACATATAAATTATCAAAATAAGTAGAAATTAGAGGACCAAAATTACTATCAATGAAATTCAAAATGAGCTTATAAAAAATGGCTCCTATTACAACTGGAACTCCAACAATAAAGTAATTGCTGAAATATTTGTATGAATATATTGCCTTATAACAGATTAATATTATAAGAATTGCGATATTAATTCCAAAAAATAGATTTCCATAAAAAATGAATAGATGAACGGCAACTCCACCGCCAATAAAAGTGCTAAATCCCGTTAAAAATACGCGATTTGTGATTAACTTTATGAAGGCATCCTTAATGGTCACTATAAACTTTACAAACGCCTTTCTGAAGGGTTCTGAAAAGGCACAACTTGTACCTATGAACAGTGAGGATACCACAATTATATTGAATAGTTGAAAACCAAGGGTAAGCGGACTGGGATTTAAAGTGTTTATCAAGAAGTAGAAGAAGATTGCATTTGTAATTAAACATGACCACAGAGAAAAATATGATGGAATATTTCGCCTTGCCTCGGGGAATAGGTTATTGGTCTGGATATAGAGTATAATAACCCTCGTTAAAAGAATAAATAGATATACCGAGGATATTATTGCCAGAACATTAAAAACTAAAAGATAACATTCAATGAGAAAACTTACGATAAAACTTAAGGCGATCGAGCTAAGTACAATCCCTAACCGGGCTCTCTGTGGGGGTAAGAATCTATATTGTTTAAACATATCTAACGTAAAAAGGATTAGGATAAGCTCAATGAATAATGCCCAGAAAATGGTCATTACAATATCAACCACCACGATAATAAGAATACTATAAAGAAATGAAAAGAGGGTGGCAATAAATAAACTGAATTGTATCAAAAATATTTTATTTCTCTTATTTCTTAAATTAATTAAACCAGATAAAATTGAAAAAATACCCAAAAATATTCCTATCCCCAGAATCCAATTGGCTGAAAGTACGACTGGGATTCCGGCGAGTAGGAGTGCACATATGCCACATAAAATATGCCCTATTCCCTCTAGCATTTTCCGATAATATGATTCCTTGATCAGATTTACTCGATGGAGAAGGTAAATATCGGGAATTAAGAGAACAAAAATGAACAATGTTAGAAATACAATCTGATAAAAGTAGTTAATCCCTTGAATAGATGCAAAGAAAATGCTGAAAAATATTATAAAAGCACTCAAATCAGCACTGCAGAATCCAAAATAAGTCTTTTCAGCTAAAGTTTCGCCTTTTAGCCCAAAATACAATGGGAATAACAGCATAAATACCACAAACATTCCCAATAAATAAATACGACCCGTCATGTCATATGGAATTAACGAATTAAGCAACCATGTAGACAGAATCATATAGAAAAGGAAAATCCCGCAAGATAATCGAAACAACGTTCTCTTCGCTAGAAGATCAATTTTAAAGCAAATGGGGATAATTATAGAAAAAACCGTCACCCCGATCCAGGTGGAAAAAATCAAATTTAATAGAGGATCCTCTATCACCGTAACCCCAAATAGCATTAAAGAGATCCCGAAAGAAAGAAAGAGATGATCTAATAAAATCAAACGTTTCTCTCTGATATTGTTCAATAGGAAAAATGTTAGGAAACTAAAGATAATAAATATCAATGCTAAATACCTAATCCAGCCAGTTGGAAATTGAAGAAAATACAGTGAAAAAAGATTTGCAAGTTGCAGATTAACAAGAATCCCATTGAGCCGATAAAGTCGGTTTGCCCATTCTGTTCCAATCATTTCTGCAGCATCGGCCCATATCAAACCAATAGGAATGATAAATGAGGCAATAAGTAGGCTGAGAAAGAGTTGTATCCCAGTGATCTGTGTATTTAATCCGATAAGTAATCCCATTATTATAGTAAAGCAAATCCAATTATAGAAATTGATTTTAAAGTAATTCTGTTTTTCGAGGAATTTTCGTACCCATCCCAAAAGAAGAATCCCCATCAGAATAATGCTAACCACAAAAAATGCCCAAACTAACGCATTTAATACATCGGCGTACCTTAAAAAAAGTGATTCCCCGACTATTATCCCAAACCCACAGGTTATGCTAATAGAATTGAAATAAAATAAAAATTTCTTATTTAATAGAAAATTGAAACCTAATATAAAGATACCAGAAGAGGCGATGAATGATCCAAATGCTAATAGCCATGTTGTTGCGTAATATACCAAGAATGAAATCAGGAATGATATTTCAAATGTTATTCCAAATCCTGATATAACCCATAATTTTTCCTTGAGTTCCCTAGAAAGTAGTTCAGCCTTGTGTGCGAATTGGATAGTGGCAAAAGAAAATGTAGTGAACCACAGAAGCGCAATCATAATTCTTTGTAATATTTCCACGGAAAATAAGGTGATGAATAATAAACTGCCAGAAATTGAAATACCCAGAAAATCTAGAAAGAATAATTTAAACCAATTTTTAATGGGAAAAATTCTCGCCGATTCATCATTTGAATTTGATGAACCTCCCAGCCTCATATTATAAATAATTCCATTAATTAAAAGATTTATGAAAAATCCAATGGTAGAGGTTAAAAATATGGTAAACAATTCTGGATAAGCGATATATACCCCCCCAAATATTAGCAAAGATATTCCCATATTGATTGGCAACATTGAAAAAATATAAATCCTAATTCGGGTAGCGATAAGATTTCTAAATATAGGTAAGATTACTCCAATTATAAGCAACCCAAGGCCTAAACTCGAAAAAATATTCCCGAACCACCAGCTATAGGAACTATAAATAATAATTATCGCGAAATCTAAGAGAAAAATCATCCCAATCGATTTGCCTAACTTGATAAATAGGTCGTGTGAAATTTTTTCCCGAGTTCCCAGCCATTGTACATTTATTAAACAAAGAATTGCAGAAATCAAAACCATTAGAAACCATAGCAGCCAAATATATCGGGAATCTGCGATGCCTCTTGAAAGAGTTAGGCAATAGAGAGTTAGAAACCCGGTCATTCCCCCATTCATAAAATAAGCTCCGCGTATCGCCTTCCCCCTAATTGTTAACAACAGTCCTGCAATGGCAATTGCCAACGCTACAGCTAATCCCCCTCCAATTAACGGAGTTTCTCCCTTAAATAATAATACATAAAATAGAACTCCAATTATGGTGGGAATTAAAACATAAATTAATATATTAATTAAAGTCTGCTCAACTTTTTCTTTTTTCTCCTCTCCCTGCGCCATTTCTACCGCGCTCCTTCTATTTTAACTTCTAATTCCTTCTCCTCAATTTTTTGCTTGCAATACGGACAAAAACTCTTGATTTTCAACCATTCGCGGAAATGGTTACGTTTGGCGGG
>CAYGYC010000196.1:0-8743 GCA_964353755.1 uncultured archaeon
AAGATTACATCCTTTAATTTTTCAATTCAGGAAATTTGAAATCAATTTGTCGATTTTAATTATTCTATTCAAAAATCACATCGATTTTTCAGTAGATAAGACTCCACCCCATACATTCAAAAAGTTTAAGAAGATTCTCCAAACCGTTATTTAACAAATTTTGCTGGTGTAAAAATGGTAAAAATCCCTATTATTGCCATGATTGTCGGCGATCTTATCGGTTTCTTAATAGGACTTATCTTTCTTCCATTGGTGTTTAATACTCAAATTCTCGCATATTGGTTATTAATTGGGATTGGAGCTATACCAACTAATTTCTTTCTGTCGCTTTATTGGGAAGAACATGCTAGTCCCGAAAAAATCGATATTTACGCAGCCTTCATGTATACGGGTATGATGACGGGTGTTATTTTTAGTGCAGAGGGTATTATAATCACGTTTCTTTATGGGAAACTAGTATGGGGTTTTATCGCCCTTGCGATTCTGGGGGTCGCTGTCGTTCTGTTTTTTTTAATATCAAATCGAAAATATCAATATGGTGCTTTAATGTTGGCCTTTTTAGCGGATTGCATTCTCGGAGTAATCTTCGGCATCCTGAGTGGCGGGGGTCTTGCCTGTGTGGTTCTCATCTTATTTCTCTCGCTGTTTAGCACAATGCTAATGGTGAATATTCAACTCTACTTACAGAAGCGTAAGTCACCATAGATCGGCAGTATTATACCCGGATTTTGAACGGGTTGCGTCGGTATTCCATCCCCTTTTAGAATATCTCGGCAAGGAAATGATAAAACTTAAGGGGGATATGCATAAAAGGTCAACCGCTTATAATTATATACCATACATTATTTGAGGTTTTTGGATGGCAAAAACAATAAAAGTCGATGATTTACTCAAACTGATTCAGCCTTTAAATGATAAAGATGAATACAAACATGATATGTTAAAGCAATTATCATTGAGTGAATATCCAGATAATTGGAGTGAATCATGGTACTTCAACTTTATTAGCAAACCGGTCAGTTGTATTTCACGTATATCCTTCGAACCGAAAGTAAATAAAAGTAGCATTCTCTGTTTAATAGTAGTCGAGGATAAACCCGTGAAGGCTTATATCAATCAAATTTCTATTGAAGGGCTCCCGGATGTGATTGGAGACAATCATTGTACTTACAAATTGATTAAGCCTCATAAGAAATGGCATATCGAATATTACGATCGCCAGTTTGAACTGAAATTTGATTGCCTGGCTCGCTTTAAGCCCTTCGATTATTTTGAAGGGAGAAAAGTCAAAGAGTTGGCAAGCGAATATGTCGATTTAATTGATACGGCTGCCCAAAGACACTATGAACAGCCCTGTGTATGCGAAGGAACATTTCTCAAGCGAAAAACAAAAGAAAGCATAGAGTTTAAAGTGCTCGGGCACCGCGACCATTCCTGGGGGGTCCGAAATTGGATTTTTATAGATCGATGGAATTGGATTTCTGCCCAATTCGAAGATAGAACCGTAAATATTGCTCGAATTGAAGCTAAGGGACATCTAATGATTGGAGGGTTTATTTCCACGAAGGAAGGGAACAAGCGAGTCGAAGATGTCCAAATTGAAACGCAAACCGAAGCGGATGGCAAAACGCCCGTATCATCAACCTTTATAATCACCGATCAGGACGGAAAGAAAATCAAAGTGGTATCGAAAACGCGGTATTCGATCCATCTGCCGCAACCCACCAAATTCGGCGTGACTGAAATTTTTGAGCAGATTGCAGATTTTAGCACCGAGGACGATTTAAGAGGCGAGGGTATTTCCGAATATTTAATTTCTACGAGAAGTTAAATTGATGGGGTCGCAATGTTAGGCAATATCAGTGATGAGGAGACCAATCGATTAATTTTGCTGGTTTCCGAAAATGTGCGGCAGAATTTGATGAGCCGATCGGTTGTAGAAACGAAACTTTTCCCAGTTTCACATTATATTCATGTAGCGACCTATGTCTTATATGATCAAGCGTTTCAATACACCATTTTACATGAAATAGCAAAAGTACTTTCCCCTGAAGAATTAGCCCGCCGGAATAAAACAGTTGGCTCCTATCTGAATCAATTAGCCTTTAATTCAATCGCCATGCTCTATTTACATGGGCGGGCGCAAGTCATGTATGATAATATTGAACGGAAGCGGAGCGGAGAGCCGAATATCGAGGTCGAACCGGAAGAGAAAAAAAAGGAACTTAAATTCATTCTAGATTATTGGAAACGCTTATGTCCTAACTATCGCAACGACGGGAAAATGGTCGTAGAGGATGGAACCATTCAAATCATTTCGCAGCAAAGCGTGGATACGTTGCGACAAGAGATGGTACCCGTCCAAGATAAGCCTGAATTACTTAGAAAAATGAAGCGCACGATGGCCACGCTTACGAGCCGCAATTTTCTGGCGCAAGCAGAATGCCGGGCTGGAATTTTTGAGCACGGCCCTTATGAAACGGCCTTTCCCAACGAGAAACTGATTTTTAAGGAGTTTCAACTCCTCTACACTGGAGAGGAGATGGACCACCTCCAGAATGAATATAATCTCGATATTGCCACTCTTGACCATCTCAAAACAAAGGCGGTCTCCCCCGTGGAAAATGTGATTTTTGGGATGACCCTGAGAGAGATGGACGACCTGAAATTCAATGACTGGGGGACTCTTTTTTCCAAACCCACGGATTACACCAAAAATATCACTTCGATCGGCATGTGGACTAAGGAAGTGATCCACCCCAAGGAATTGCGATATCCTGATAAGCTGGGAGCCATTACAAAGCTCTCCTTTGATTCCCTGGATCCCTTCATGAACTATGCGCAACAAGCGCTCACCGAAATGTATTTGAACATTGCCAAATGGGACTATCTTAGAAAGCTCATGGTGGGAGTAAATGTTTATGCGAATGCTATTGCCTTATATACGCTCTATGCGGGATTAGAAAATAAATGGGATTGGAATTGGATAAATGATGTCATCGAGAATAAACAACGATCCGATTTAGTAAATACTGCCGATGTAAAGCGGTATATTGACCATTTAGGGAAGTTCCCAAAAGGTGTGCATCCCTTTTTATCGCGATTCTTTCGCGCTAAGAAAAAACGCTTGGAAGATCCCTGCTATTATTTTCTTCAAGATTGAAGAGCATTCATTCACGAGATTACAAAATTATTTTAAACCTCAATTCCAGTACATTTTGGGATTATAATGACAACAAAAACAATATCAATAAAAGCTGAAATTTATGAGGCATTAGTTAAGCAGAAACAAGAAGGAGAAACTATTTCTGATGTTATTGCACGTTTATTAGGATTTCGAAAAGATTTCACCGATTATAAACAATTTTTTGGCCGCTGGAAAGATTTACCAAAAGAATATTTTGATATAATGGAAGAGGATAGAAAAGAATTACGAGAAGAAATCAACCAACAATTTAAATAAAGATTTGAAGGATTATGATCTTTCTAGACACGAGTATTTGCATAGAAATTTTAAATAGAGGATTCCAATGGTTGAAGAAGAAAAAGAAGAATTAGGCGATGCAATTAAAGAATTCAATCGGGGGCTGGCGTCCCATATCGAAGGGAATTTAGACCGAGCATTGGAACATTTCAAGGTAGCGCTTCCCACGTTTCAAGAATTTGGCGTGGAAGAGATGATTGCCGGGACGTTTCACGAAATGGGCATGATTCTTCAAGAGCAAGGGAACTTGGATGATGCCATGGATTATTATCAGAAAAGTTTGCAATTATGTGAATCCATTAAATATACTGCAGGATCTGCCAAAACCCTTCATCAAATTGGTACGCTCTATGAAGAGAAAAATGATATTATTACGGCAAATGAATACTATCACAGAAGTCAGGTCATCAAAACGAAGAAGCCCGGACCTTTGAATTTTATCATCGCATCTTTTCTTATTTCAGGGCTATGGTTAATTGGAATGGGGCTGGCGGGCATTACGGGAGCGCTGAATGGATTTAACCCAATCTATATACCCGCTGAAACATGGGCTAGCATAGTTAAGTTTGCCAATGCTTTCGGCGGATTGTTATTGGTAATTGGCATTTTCGGGCTCATTTCCGGAGTTGGGCTCCTTCGTCTAAAAGGTTGGGGTTGGGTGGCGGGTATCATTACCAGCCTCCTCACCGTGATTGTGATTTCTGGAATTATTTTTTACTGGTATCTCAGCAAAGAGAATATCCAAGAACTTTACCAGGTAAAATAATCCATATTTTAATATCACCGGTTTTTAATTAAAGTAATTGAAGTGATTTTTAATGGATAGGACCGTGATAATAATTGGTTCTGGAGTGGCAGGTGCAGGTATTGGTGCATTATTAGCTCACGAAGGCTATAAGGTCAAATTATTTGAAAAAAATAAATACGTGGGTGGACGGTTTTCCTCCGAAACAGAGGAAGGATGGACCTTAGATGTTGGATGCCATCTGATTGCCAATTGTGAGAAAGGGACGATCGGCGAGATTCTTCGCCTTTGTAATGAACCGCAAGATAAAATAAAATGGAAATATGCGCGGCACCCCTCTCCTAAATTTTTCTATAATGGGAAATTCGTTAAACTTCCACAAGATTTCGCTAAATTTAATATTCCATCTGCAGCATTCAGTGGCTTGATGCAATTTTACCAGGATGTAACAAAACTGAAAACGAAGGAAATCGAAGACTTAAGTTATACTTCCATTACTGATTTCGTTGGGAAATACACGACGGACCCGAAAGTAGCAGCCATGATGGCATATTTTTGCGGTCTCTACTTTGTCACGGATCAAGAAACCTCAGCCGGGGAGTGGATTTATTGTCAACAGGATTTAATGAAAAATAGGTCCAGCGGATATCCGATCGGAGGAACAATCGCAGTCCCAAGTGCATATTGTGAGATAATTACAAAATATAATGGCGAAGTTCATACGGATACCCCAGTTGAGAAAATTGTTATCAAAAACGGCAAAGCAACCGGCGTTAAATTGAAAGATGGTCGATTTATTGAAGCCGATTTAATTATATGTAATGCGGGTATTAAGGCTACCGTGTTAAAATTAATCGGCAAGAAGTATTTTCCACCTGCATTCATTAAAAAGGTGAATGAATATCAATTTTCGCTTGCCACGTTGATGGTGAAAATAGCGCTTGATAAAAAAATCACTGATGAGAACATGATTATGTTTCTTTCTTTCGATGAAATGCTAAAAGAAGCGAGAAAATTGAACCTGATCCCAGGCGCAGATTCAATGTCCGACGAGGAATTTATGGAACATGTCACGTTTGACATCATTAGTAAAGCATCAGAGTCACCGGAATTGAAAGGGTATGTTCCCCCCAAACATTTCGCCATTTTCATCCCAATTGTTTCGAATTTGGATCCCACCGCGGCCCCTGAAGGTAAACAATTGATATTTGCGGGAAGCGGGGCACCATCTTCGGACAAAGAAGAATTAAATTACGATAAATGGGCGGCATCGATAATGGCTGGCGTTAGAGATGTGTTTCCTCATATTGAGGACCACATCCTCTGGACGAAAATCACGACTCCTCAAGATATCGACTCGTTCGCGGGTAAATTCGGAAATGTTATTGGAATCGGACAAACTGTGAACCAGGTAGGAAAGAATCGACCTCCCCAGGAATTACCTGGCATTGAAAACGTGTATGAGTGTTCCGCCGATACGGGCTTACATGGGATTGGAGGGGAATTGGCGGCAGATAGTGCGCTGCGATTATATACTAAACTCACTGGGAAAGAAGTCAAGCTATTTATAGATAAATTAAAATCATAATTAAGTTGTTCCCCTAATAATGTCCTTAGAAAAAGTTTTTTACAACAAAAGCCTAAGTGGTTTCATAGTTGAAAACGTGTGGAATGAAATGATGCATACTGTAAATGTGGTGAGCGCTCAAAAGCCAATAGAATATAATTACGCTCAAATTAAATTGAATGTCATTGCTAATCTTTTGCGGCTATTAGTGGATATCTATGGATCTCCTAAAGCAAAGCAGAATCTGAAAAAGGTCGAAGGCGAGGAAATCGTTATTGCCTTCCCTGCGTTAGACGGGTCCATTGTCCTTAAGCCGCATGCCGAACGAATTTTAGCGGAACTGGGGGAGACCGATTCGGCTATTGCTCGAATTACTTTTAAGGTGAAGGACGACCGCATTTTTGATATCTTTGAAGATATTATCAAGTCTTCGCCTCGCTGGGGAATAGTCAAGGTCCTGTTTAAGTATATTTTGACGTTGAAAATTCGAATAAAGGGCTCTTTACGAGCAATCATGAATACTTTTAAAGCCCTGATGATTGGAGACCATGAAATGTATAAAAAACTTAAAGGATAGTAAAATAAGGGTGAGAAGATGTTAGAACAACAGCAAGAACATGATGCGATAACAGAAAAATTAAAAACTATAGTGGGGGCGGAATGGGTTTCGGATTCCGCTGAAGAATTATATGTGTACTCGTCAGATATGACGGAAAATCTTCCGGGAAAGCCGGATTATGTGGTGATGCCCAAGACCGTGGAAGAAATCCAGGCCATTGTCAAATTAGCGAATACCTACAAATGTCCTATTGTTCCATTTATCGCGGGAGCTAATGTGGGCGGACTCACGATTCCTTTACGCGGCGGAATCATCCTGGATCTGAAGCGGATGGACCAAATTATTCGACTCAATGAAGATGACATGTATATCATCGTAGAGCCTGGTGTCACTTTTGGGCATATCAATAAGTTCCTAAACAATACGAATTTTCGATATAATTACCCCAATGCGCCACCCTATACCTCGATCATAGCTAATGCGCTCCTGGGTGGCTTAAATAACTTAAGTCTGAAGTATGGCTGCATGTCGGAAATTATTAACGGGATTGAAGCCGTCCTCCCCACGGGGGAAGTCGTCAAAATTGGCACCTGTGCCTGTTGGGATGAGCATTGGTGGGGCCGAGGCCCTATGCCTGATTTATTAGGATTATTCGTCAATTGGCAAGGGATGTCAGGCATTGTGACAAAAATGGCTGTTCAAGTTTGGCCTAAAAGACCGATTCGCGAATGGTTAAATATTGCCTCTTTTAATATTGAAGGGATTTATAAGTTAGTGAAAAATATTACACATTTCGATATAGCAGATGATATCCTGTGGGTTTCTGCGGAAACACTTAAAATGATTATTGGGGTGCCGATCGGAGAAGCAAGAATCAGTGCGGATGACCCACTCCCCCCCTGGTACGTTCTGATCGACATTTCGGCAAATACACAAAAAGAATACGATGCGAAGCTGGAGATGATCCAAAATGAAGTAGCGGAACTGAGTAAGGTAGATCCCAAGGCATTCCAAACCACCCTGGCAATCGCAGGGCAAATGTTTGGAAATAAGATAACGGATCTTCAGAATCTGCCTATTTGTATTGGGGGTTTATTAGAATATGGGGGCTGCACGTGGGTTGGGACATACACCACGACAAAAACGGAAACGATCATCAATAATGTTAAGACCGCCTTTGATATTATTGAGAAACACGGTTTTGAGAAATGTTTATACACGCGCATGATGAAGGGAGGGCACTTCTTCGCCTTTCGATTTTTACTCCGGTTCTCCAAGGAAACGGAGGAAGAAGTACAACGCATGCGGGAATTGACTAAAGACCTGTTTGAAACGCTTTTTGAGCAAGGCGCGATGCCCTATAAAACGCCAGCCTGGGCGGTAAATTCGATACTAGAACGATGTGACCCGAATTGGGTAATGTTATTTAAAAAAATCAAGAAGACCTTGGATCCAAACGGGATCATGAACCCTGGTCGATGGGGGACTGATATAGAATGAGTAATGCACTAAGTAAGTTCAAATCAGAAATATATAGTTGTACTCGCTGTGGAACTTGTAAGTACATTTACCATATGTATGAAGATTCGTGTCCTTCAGGGAAAAAATTTCGATTCGAGACCTTTTATCCATCTGGCCGAATTCATATTGCGCGAGGGCTCCTTGAGGGGAAGTTACAATGGAGCGATAGAATCCGCGATATCATCTTTTCTTGTCCGGAATGTGGCAATTGCACGGTACAATGCCAAGCTCGGCATCATGAGACCATTGTGGATATCATCGAGACCCTCCGGGCAGAGGCTGTCAGTAACGGGTGTGGGCCCTTACCAAGTCAGCAGATTTTTGCAGAATCCATTGAAAAGGAACATAATCCCTATAAAGAGAAACATAAAGATCGGTTAAATTGGATGAAGGGGATTGAAAAGGAAGTGCCCCGGAAAACAAAGGCCGACATCTTATATTTTGTAGGCTGTACCTCCTCCTATCGCCAGAAAGATCTGGCCCAAGCCACCATCAAGATACTCAATAAAGTAGGGGTGAATTATACGGTGGCAGAGGACGAGTGGTGCTGTGGCTCACCCTTGATGCGAACCGGACAACTGAATTTAGTCTCGGACCTGGTTAATCATAATTTGAACCTAATTAAGGGCACCGGAGCAAAAACGGTTGTAACGAGTTGTGCCGGCTGTTATCGAACTTTGAAGAAGGATTTCCCGAAATATGCCGCCGCATTGCAAGGAATAGAAATCGTACATATTACCGAATTTTTGCAAAAGATGATTGAAGCGGGCAAATTGAAATTGCCGAAAAAAATAGAGAACGTCCTCGTCACCTATCATGATCCCTGTCATTTAGGACGGCATTCTGGAGTGTACGATGCGCCGCGAA
>CAYGYC010000197.1:0-8661 GCA_964353755.1 uncultured archaeon
TGGCATTCGATAAACCCGA
The DNA here is from genome assembly GCA_964353755.1 of uncultured archaeon. GTDB lineage: Archaea > Asgardarchaeota > Lokiarchaeia > Helarchaeales > HEL-GB-A > CAYGYC01. The sequence continues at coordinate 20 of CAYGYC010000197.1, forward strand.
GGAGTATTTCGGTACACCCATACGCATCCCGAATATTTTTGACCGGGATATTAAAGGAACGGGATATTTCCAACTCAAGATCTTCCCGTGATACATTCGCATATTTACTATCTTTCTGCCGGGGCTTCCAACCGCCGCCCGTTACAATCATTCCCTCAGTTCCTAAGGAGAGTTCTAAATTATGCTTTTCCAAATAATCCTTTAACTGTGTGATTGTAAATGGGAATCCTATCAAATTTTTAACAGGCGCGGGATCATTTATGAACTGTTCAATAGCCTTTGTATCAGGCTCTATTAGTGGAAGTGGGTCTTTCCCAAAAATAGCTTTGAGCCCAAAATAACCAGTTTGATTCATATGGGATAATATCGCTTTAGAAACCACTGCAAATTTCAATTGAGGAAAGTAGGGGAGCATCAGGAGGGTCGCTCCGGGTTTAATCTCAATCATTGTTTTATTAAATAAAACCGATGCCCGAATCATCCAATCTAGGGTAATTTGGTCTAAGGAAATCCAGAGAAGCGGCTTTCCAGATGAACCCGTAGAACAGAATTGCGCCACAATATCTTTCTTGGGAACACTTAAAAAGTGTCTATTACGTAACGTTTTAAACGAATCTAGTAGTGGAATTTTTGAGATATCCTTTAGCCCATTAATATTCTCCGGCTTAATAGTTCGTCCTTGACAAAATTTGCGATAATCCTCACAATTCTCATAATGGTGCTGAAAAAAAACTTTTAGTAATTGGTTTTGCTGTGATCGTAATTCTTCAGCAGAATAAAATAAGGATTGATCTTTCATTGAATGGTTGATTAACTCAATATAAGCAGACATCAGTAGGACCTAAATAATTATTATAAATCAACTTAACTAAAGTAACTAAATTAAATTTTTATAATTTTTGAAAAGCCTCTTATGGAAAATCTGCGAGAAGAATGTTGTTTGAGGACATAATACATGATTTTACGGTTTGAGTCCCATATACATACGAATTACTCCGATGGGAATTTTTATAAATTAATGATTTGGACCGCAATCAATAAAAAGATTGATGTTCTCGCAGTTACTGATCATAATACATTGAAAGGGTATAAGCATTGTGTTAAATATGCAAAAGAATATGCTGCCCGCAAAAAAAGAGAGATCTTTATTCTACCCGCCGAAGAAGTCGGTTGTAGCGAAGGTGATGTATTAGCTTATGGAATAACAGAGGAGGTAAAAAGAGGCAACGTTGCTGAAATAGTTGATATAATTCATAATCAGGGCGGAGTAGCCGTAATAGCCCATCCTTTTAGCCCTTTGACCAGTATGACGGGGAAAGACTTACAAGAAAATCATTTTGATGGCATAGAAGTGAATAATTATAACTCATTCGACCTAATTAATCGTCTAGCCCAAAGATTTGCGCGTAAAAGACCATATTTGTTTCAAATGGGTGGCAATGATGCCCATCAACCATGGGATGTTGGTATCGTTCTGAATCTTATTGAGGCAGAACCTGAAACCGATTCAATTCTTCAGGCGCTGAAAAAGAAGCGAATCCGAATTGTCGAAAGCCCAAAGGTATTTCCTTGGCGCGCTAAATATTATTTAAAATGTAATCTCGCTAATGCTCTCACTACCATTCGAACTGGAATGCGCTATCAGATGCGCTATCTCTATAAAAAAGTAACTATTAAAAAAAGTTATTTGCTTAGTAGCGTTTTCTCGAAAAAATTTAAAAATCCCATCCTTAAAAAATTTTAAAAATCCCATCCTTAAAAAATTATAAAAATCCCATCCTTAAAAAATTTTAAAAATCCATTATTGTATTTCAATATTAGCGACATAAAAGAAAAAAGAAACGAAGAAAACAGGATGTTGTATGGAGTTTGGAAGCAACTCTTGAGTTAGTTGATTTAAAGAATAAATATAAGCTGCTTCGCAGTCAGAGTATGTTCTATAATGATGCAGCAAAGAAATATCAAGAGAGCCGTAATACCCTGAACCGTAAAGTAACACAAATGTTGAAAGAGGCAAATGAAGAAAAGAGAAGACGTAATGAACTCAATGAGAAAGTATCAAAAATCAAAATTGAAAGAGATACTTTACGAAAAGAATTAGATGCGCTTATCCATGATTTCCAAGAAGTGGATTCTGAACTTAAGACCAAGGACGAGCGCGGAAAAAATTCTGCCACCAACTTGAAAAAACAAATTCACCAAGCCGAATGGACCCTTCAAACAAAGAAATTGGATCCCCGTGCGGAGAAGGAATTAACCGATTTAATCGATGCATTGGAAGCTAAACTATCCCAAACCAAAGATTTCAGTAAAGGATATGGGCAACGGAGACAAATTAATACCGATATTGAATCGAAAAAAGCCCAGTTAAAAATCCTCTCGGATCAAATTCATCAATTCTCCCAAGAAAGTCAAGTCCATCACAATCACATGCAAGAAATTTTAAAGCAAATTGATAATGAGATAAAAATTAAGGCGGATGAGGCGCATCAAAAATACCTAGAAGCGAAAGCGAAAGCCGATGAACTCTTTTCAATCTCCCAAACCTTGGTTCCGCGGATTAACGAAATTATGGACGAATTAGGCGAGTTTCAAGATATGAAAAATGTGAAAATGGAAAAAGTGAAAGAAGTCGTTGAACAACGCGTTGATGAAGCCGAGAAGAAATTCAAATCAGGGAAGCGCTTAACCCTCGAAGAATTTACTTTACTCGTGAAAAAAGGCTTACTCTAATTTTATTAAATTTCAAACGTATATTCGGCATTTGTGAGCGTTTTAGCGCCCTTTTTGGTGAGGAGGATATCGTCTTCAATTCGTACCCCTCCAAAATTGGGAAGATAAACGCCAGGCTCAATTGTAAATATACTATTTTCTTGTAAAATATCCTTACTTTTTAGAGCAATGGTGGGGAGTTCATGGACTTCTAACCCCACTCCGTGTCCTAAGGAATGAATAAAATACTCATTATAGCCGGTCTCAGATAAAATTTTTCTGGCTTCGTCTTCTAGGACATTCGCATTTTTTCCAATCTCACAGGTTTTAATGGCAATTTGTTGCGCTTTTAAAACGGCATCATATATTTCTTGTTGTTTCGGATTAGGGTGTCCTATTACAACCGTTCGGGTTATATCCGAGCAATATCCATCTATTTTGGCTCCGATATCAATGATTATCAAATCATCCTGTTCTATTTTCTTATTTGAAGACACGCCATGCGGAAAGGCAGAGCGATACCCGGAGGCAATAATTGTATCGAAGGGTACGGTTTCTGATCCTTCTTTCCTCATAAAATATTCGACTTCTGCTGCTATCTCCATCTCTCGTCTATTAACCTCAATATTTTTCTTGGCAATAGCCACCCCTTTATCAGCGATCCGACATGCTTTCTTGAGTTTCTCAATTTCTTCTGCAGTTTTTGTTATTCGCAATTCATCAATCAACTGCGAACCCTTATCCAATTTAAGAAAATTGTATTTTTCAGAAATATCCAAGTAAAATTTGACACTCATTGTATTATCCTCAATACCCAGATTTTTAACCTGATTTTCTTCTAACTCCTGTTTTATCAATTGCAATACTTCACTATTCCTATCGATTTTCACCACTTCACAATTCTTTACGGTGTGTATTGCATCTTCATAATCTAACTCCGGGACATACAGCTTTGGAGTTATTTCCGGATAAACTAGTAGAAAGGCATAAGAATGGCTCAAAAACTTGGAGAAATAATAGCTATTCATAGTATTGATAATAAAAAAGGCATCAAACTTTTCTTCTTGAAGTTTCCTTTGGAACTCAAGGAGTTTATCTACCATTTTTCAATTTACGCTCCTACAAAATCTTAGAATTATAGTTCAATGTTAAATTTTTTCAACATCTCTACCAAGGTGGCAACTGGGAGCCCTATAACATTGTAAAAACAGCCCTCTATTCGTTTTATAAATTTCATGCCCTTCTCTTGAATTTTATAGGCCCCTGCGGCATCTAGTGGCTCGCCTGAATCCACATACCGTTGAATCTCTTCTTTAGAGATTTTTCGCATTTCCACTTTCGTTTTTTCTACTTCCACTTCCATTTTTTTCGTCGTCTTCTCAAGAACCACGACCGCTGTATAAACAAAGTGGCTCGTTCCACTTAATTTCGTCAGCATTTGAATGGCATCCTCTTTGTCCTTTGGCTTTTCCAGAATTTCTTTGCCTTTCATCACTATGGTATCTGCAGCGATTATAATAGCCTTTTCATCTACCTTGTCTAACACACTTTTTGCTTTTTTTATAGCTTTGTCCTTAGTATATTTTACTGGATCTACTTCATTCTCCGCTAGATCATCACTCATGGGCTCAATCAGCTGAATATTTAACCCTAATTTCTCCAATAACATCCTTCGCCGCGGCGATTTGGAAGCTAAGTAAATAGTCATTTTTTTCTCTCAAATTTACTTTTTATTGAACTTTCGGGAAATCCCGGAAAAGGAAGAAATGGGAATCATAATCCTTTTTTAACAGTTTTATGGAAGGGATTATCATATTTCTGAATCGATTCTAACAATTTTTGGTGCTCTGGTAAAATTAATCCTTGCTTGATAGCATCTTCACGTAGAATCTCGATCATTTTAGGAATATCAATATTTGCTGGACATAATTCTTTGCATCGGTTACAACCAGAGCACAGATATAATCCTGCGGCAACTGCGGCGTCGATTCCCTTTATTAAGGCGGCCTTTACGAGACCAATAGGTCCAGTCGATACTTCGGAATGAAACATCTCAATTCCGGCCTGTTGAATGACTGGACAAGCGACGAAGCAGCGTCCGCAATTTATACAGTAAAGGAGTTCATCAAATCCCTTTTCCAAAGCTTTAGAGCGATAATCATCGACGAGGACAACATGGACTTCTTGGGCGCCATGCATCCCGAGAACCTCGATCCCATGAATATCGGATGTCCCACTTGGACCCTTAATGAAAGAGCAGTAGGCCCCACGGAGGTCAAAAGTGGCTTCCATAACGCGCAACACCGTAATAGCATCTTTCCAGGTGGGCACCACTTTATCAATACCCGCAATAGCAATATGTTTACGCGGCAATCGAGTAATTAATGAAATATTTCCTTCATTTTCGACGAGCCCGATACTCCCTTCCTCTGCAACTACGACATTTGCACCTGTGATCCCTACATTTGCGGCTAAGATTTGTTCCCGTAATTTCTCACGTCCAACTCGTACAATTTCCCTCGGATCCGGCTTTACCGGAACGTTATAGTACTTAGAAAAAACATCGGCAATAAAGGCGGGTTCTAAATGCACGGCGGGCCCAATGGGTAAACTGGGCATTTCCTTAGAAATTTGAATGATCCGGTCACCGATATCGGTTTCCACGATTTCAATTCCTTGCGCTTCGAGGCGTTCCACTAATCCAATCTCTTTCCCGGTGTTCGTTTTTGATTTAACTACTAATTTTTCCCCTTCGACCTCTTTTAAAATGTAATTCAGCGCCTCTTCGCGGGTTTTGGCCACAAAAACTTGACAAAATCGGGCTTTCAAATTTTCCACGGCTTGATCTACCAAGGAATTCAGATTTTTCACAATTTCCTTCTTTAATTCGATGAACTCTGGTTTTAGAGGATTCAATCGCTCATTTTTCATGAGTCTGCCCGAATAGGCTATGGATAAAGCGACTTTTAACCCACCTATTGTATCAATTCCTCGTTCAAGCTTCTCCATTACTTGCTTAAAGATTTCTTCCGCCATATTCTACTCTCCTTTTGTTAATACTGTCAGTTCTGGAATAAGTCCTGCCGCGTAAGCGACTAAATCTATCAATTTAATCACTTGTACTTTATGTTCAAATAATGTAGCAACACTATCTAAATTATAATAGCATGTCGGACAGGCGGTGACGATGTTCTTGAGGCGTTTCGCTAGATCCAGATTCGCAAGTGACATCTGGTTTCTCAATTCAATAAACGGTTCCCGGATGGGCCCGCCACAGCAATTGGCGTGCTCTCGCGAGAGCTCCATCTCTTTAAAAGTTATTCCAGGAATGGAGTTTATGATAAACCGGGGCTCGTCATAAATCCCACAATACCGCCCTAAATGACATGAATCATGATACGTGACTTTAATGGGGACTTCTTTGGTTAATGAAAGCTGCCCATCCTTAATTAGCTGGGCAATCACTTGGGTGCTGTGTTGAACTGGAATGGTGAAACTTTCATCGACGCTCGGATAGTCGTGAATGAATGTTTTATAACATTCGGGACAATCAACGATGATCTTTCCAATCCCATGCGATTTCAGGTAGGTAATATTATCTTTCACTTTGTTTCTTGCTGCTTCTAGTTGGCCCATCATAAATAGAACTCCGCCGCAGCAGGGTTCATCCTCTAGAGTTTCAGCCGCAACACCTGCGGCATCTAGAATCTTCTTCATTGATTGCCCGCTCTCCGGATAGGCGTAGGCGGTTGTACATCCTACATAAAATAGCGTTTTTAATTCTGCACTCATCTCATTGCACCATTTAATCTATTTTCCAGAATTCTTTTATTATTAACTAAATTTCCTAAAACCTTTTTATTCTTTAGCACGTGAAGTAGAATTATTATGAATTCACGCGACCGGGTTTTGACCACCTTTGACCACCAGGAACCAGACCGAGTGCCTATTTACGATAATATTTATAATAGGGAAGTTTTTCGGCGCGTAACGGGGTTAAATATAGATATTGATCAGATTTTAAACGCGGTTCAGAGTTCATCCGATCGTCCGCCTAATCCGTTGGTAGCCGTGCTGAGTAATTTTGTATTGAATAACCCTAAAAATTTTGGATTCATTGTGAAACTATTTAATCGATTTATTTACAGGCGGCTTTATGAACGCTTAGGGATTGATGTCCTGGGAGCGCCAGTCGGAATGATTGGGGTTCCGAATTTACATCCCCATAAGGATAAAGGGGGGCATATTGTTCCGGCGGATGGTAAACTCTACCGCTATGCCAGCGATGGTACTCCAAGGTATATTGGAGGCGCCTTTAAAACCGAGGATGATTATCACACATATATTCAATATAATACATCGCATCCGCTTCAAACTTACTTATTTGAAGCGTTCCAGAAAGCCAACCCCAATTTATTAGTTATGCCTTCATTTGGATTCGGATTTTTCGATTCGATTTGGCAAATGTTTGGATTTGACACCTTCTCACGATTCCTTTACCAGAAGCCTGCATTTCTTAGACAGGTCATAAAGGATCTGGAGAGATTTTATTTTCCCATTCTCCAACAAGTTATCGAGTTAGGGGCGGAGATCATTTATTTTGGGGATGATTTGGGTTATAAAGACCGCCCCTTTATTTCGCCTCGGATTTATCGCCAATTTTTCAAACCCTCTTTAAGACGCCTTTGCCAGATAGCCCATAAAGGGGGAGCAAAGGTGCTGATGCACAGCGATGGGAATATTAATCCGTTATTAGAAGACCTGATAGACGCAGGAATCGATGGTCTACATCCTTGGGAGGCTGCCGCCGGAATGCAGATTACTGAAGGCAAGAAACAATATGGCGATAAGCTTACCTTAATCGGTCATGTGCCGGTTCAAGATTTAACCCATCATACACCCCGTGAAATTAAAAAACTCGTGTTACATTTATTGAAATATTGTGCTCCGGGTGGTGGTTACCTCATTTCAAGCGGACATTCCGTGACAAAAGAATGCCAATGGTATAATTATTTTACCATGATCGAGACCGTCAAGCGGTTTGGCATCTATCCCATCCAAATTCCTTAAACATGAAAAACTCGCGCTTTAAACTATGCTTAGCAAATTTGCTTAGCAAGGTAGCATCTTGGTATCCAGAGCTTCCCGAAAAATGAAAGGCTTATAAATTAGGATCGACTTAAGATCACGGACTAAAAACTATCCTTACACAAATGGATAGAGGTGGTAAAAAATATTGAACAGGATTGAAGGACCAATCGCAGAAAAATTGCAAGAAATATTAAAAGAATTGGAGGCAGAAGTCCCGGAAATTGAAGCATCTTCTATTGTATCGGCAGAAGGGTTGCCGATTGCATCCGCCTTGCCGCGCAATGTTGACGAAACGCGAGTAGCTGCGATCACGGCAACGATGCTCTCAATTGGAGACCGCGCAACCAATGAAATGAAGAAAGGACTCTTAAACCACATTATCATTCGGGGGGATGATGGGTATTTAATTTCAATGGCGGCAGGTGAAAATGCTGTTTTGACGGTTTCAACCAATAAGGATGCACGTTTAGGCATAGTCTTTCTTTATGCAGAACGGGCTGCCAAGAAAATTTTAGAAGTCTTATCAAAAAATTAATGGAGACTTATTTCTCTATTTTTTATTGAATATTCACTCTTTTTAGAGGCTTATCTAGCGTTTTTCTAAGCATTTATCTATGGTATCCAGAAGTTTCAATGCTATTTTTTTCTCTCATTAGTTAAAGAACACATATTCTCGAAATTTTAAAAAAATGGGGCTCTTAAAAACATCTATTCTCAAAAAATCCGCGAGAACGCTTAAGAATTCATTCATCTATACAGATTATAATTGTGAAAATCTTAAATACGATTATATCTTTAAGTTATTCGGAAAAAAAATCTTTAAATAGATGGAATAGTGT
>CAYGYC010000198.1:0-8616 GCA_964353755.1 uncultured archaeon
ATATATAAAGACATACAGTTTTCAAATTACCTTTCGGAAACGTTAATACTTTTAAGAGCCAATCCTATTAAGACTATTAACAAAAAAATCGAATTTGATGAAATCACATTTATTTAATGTTGTGGAATTAATAAATGTGATTTAATGTCTATGTTAAAAATTCTGGTGATAAAAGTAATATGAATCGGTCTAGTTGGAAATTTTATGATGAAATCCTCGAAAATGAAGATATTAGACCATTTATTGATTGTATGACATGTGGGAAATGTGTGGGTGACTGTATTGCGGCAAAACATTCTGAGTTCAACTTTAGAAAAATAATTCAAAAAATTTTAGATGGCGATCGAGAAGGGTTAATTAAGGGAGACGAAATTTGGAAATGCTTTTTATGTGATTTATGTACGATTAAATGTCCCAAGAATATTGAAATAAAAAAATTAATCTTGATACTTAGAAAACTAGCGGTTAATTCAGGTGGAGGATGTACTTTTCTAAAATATGTCTCAGATTTTCCTAAAAGGTTTCTTGAAAAAGGCGTAATTCTGGGACGACTGAATAAGCCCCTGAGAGAACGATTAGGTCTCTCCTCCGAAATAACCCTATCTGACAAAACGATAAAAGAATTGACCTTTATTCTTGAAAAAACGAATCAAAAAAGGGCGATTCACGAATTTTTGGATCGCTGTTCTGATTAAATTAGAAAATTGATTAAAATGGACGATTAGATTAATGTCAGGACAAGTACCAATAAAAAAAATGGATTCTATCCCCGAATCCGGAGAAGTCTTTCTTTTTAGAAGTTGCACCATAAATAGCTTATATCCCAGTGTAGAAGCCGCCACTCGAAAATGTTTAAAAGCTCTGAATTTTAAAATCACCGAATCCAATAAACAAACGTGCTGTACTGATCCGCTCTATTATTCCAATTTAGCCAATGATATTCAAATGACGGCAATAATGGCTCGGAATCTCAGTATTATTGGAAGATCCACAAAAACGATTGTAACTGAATGTAATGGCTGTTTTTCAACAATATTAACGGCTATTGAGAATTTAAATAAACCCAAACTCCGACAAGAAATTGAATCCATATTATCGGAAATAGGGTATCCAATCACCAATGATTTTAATGTTATTCATATAGCAGAGTTGTACTATAAGGTACTCCCAAAAATCCTGGAATTGAGAAAAGTTGATTTATCAGGCATAAAATTTGCCACGCATTACGGTTGCAATTTTTTGAGAGCCCATCCTGATCAAATAATTACGGATGTTCAAATGCCCAATTTGTTGGAAACTATCATTCAGAAATGCGGCGGAAATCCTGTAACTTATACGGAACAGGATTGCTGTTGTGGTGCTGGTATAATACAGCGCAATATTAATCCTGACCTTTCGCTTGAAGTAAGCTACCAGAAAATGAAAAGTTTATCAAGAGCAGAACCGGAGCTAATTATCGCCATTTGTCCGTTTTGCATGTCAACGCTAGAAAATTGCCAATTCAGTATTGAGGTCGAGAAAGGTCTTGCATTATCTATTCCTGTTCTTCATATTAGTGAATTGATTGGCGTAATCCTGGGATTTGACCCCTCTTCGGACTTAGCTCTAGATTCGCATCAAATTAATCCCCTTCCAATACTTGAAAAAGTACACAGGATTGGAGATGAGACAAAATTAAAATAATTTTAAAATCACGCAAAATGTTTGAATTTGGCACGGATTAACTTTAATAGGGTGTTAAGTGAATGAAAATAGGTGTTTTTATCTGTCATTGCGGTTTTAATATTGCCGAAGTTATTGATATAGAAAAAATCAAAGAAACCTTAGCCCAAAAAGAGGATTTAGTATTAATTGATGATCAATATATCTGCTCTGAACAGGGATTAAAAAAATTAAAAGACAAAATAGTAGAAGAAAAAGTCGATAGAGTAGTAATCGCGTCCTGTTCGCCCAAAGTTCATGAGTTATTATTTAGAACTGCCTTAGAGGAGGCTGGCATTAATAAATTCCTGTTAGAAATAGCGAATATCCGTGAACAGGTATCTTGGGTTCATCGGAATGAAAAAGAGCGCGCAACAATTAAAGCCAACGACCTGATTTTGGCTGCGATTGAAAAAGTTAAACGATTAAAGCCCTACACCCCTAAAACAGTTCCCGTTAAAAATTCGGTCTTAGTGATAGGCGGCGGAATTGCTGGGATCAAGACGGCATTAAACATAGGTGATATGGGAATCAAGACCTATTTAGTGGAGCGCGAACCCAGTATTGGTGGGCATATGGCAATGTTTGATAAGACCTTTCCCACCATGGATTGTAGTATTTGTATTATAGCTCCGCTAATGGTTGAAGTGAATCATCATAAAAATATTGAATTGATCACCTATGCTGAAATTAAAGAAATAACAGGTCATATTGGCGACTATCATGTGAAAATTGAAAAAAAGCCACGATTCGTGGATGAATCCTTATGTGTGGGATGTATAGAAACCTGCGCCACGGCTTGTCCCATCGAAGTTCCTGATGAGTATAATAACCAATATAGTAACCGAAAAGCTATCTATTTACAGTTTCCCCAAGCAGTTCCCATGATAGCGGTGATAGACCCTACGGCTTGCACCGGTTGTAAGGCCTGTGAAAATTTCTGTGATAGAAATGCGATCAAATTTAATCAAAAAAGCGAAATTGGAGAACTCGATGTGGGGGCCATTATTGTTGCAGCCGGATATAAACCCTTTGATCCCACGGTCTATAAGGAATATGGGTATGGCGTTTTTAAAAATGTTATAACGGGATTGGAAATGGAACGATTCCTCTCCCCCTCTGGACCCACTTCTGGCGCCATACTCAGACCATCCGATGGTGCCATCGCCAAAAGAATTGCTTTTATCCAGTGTGTCGGTAGTCGGGATGAGCATATGGGACGGCCGGGCTGTTCGCGGGTGTGTTGCATGTATGCCATGAAACAAGCCATGGAAATACGGGAACGGGTACCGGATGCCGAAATCGAGGTATATTACATTGATATACGGGCATTTGGAAAAGGCTATGAACAATATTGGCAACGAATCATCAAGGACTATAGGGTTCGATTCATCAGAGGTCGCGTAAGCAAAGTTAATGAAGATCCTGAAAATCAGAATTTAATTGTAAAAGCCGAAAACACCTTAGCCGGGGAAGTGCTAGAGCGCGAATATGATCTGATTGTACTTTCCATCGGGCTGGATCCTCCTGAAGGCTTGGACGATTTAACAAAAATGCTCAAAATTTCAAGAGATTCCGAAGGCTTCTTATTGGAGGATCATCCCAAATTACGAACCTCTCAATCGACGGTTAAGGGAATTTTTATAGCGGGCACTATCCAAGGCCCTAAAGATATTCAGGATAGTATTTCCCACGCAGAAAGTGCCGCGATGAAAGCGACCAATTTGGTCAAAGCAGGAGAAATTGAATTAGATATCCTCCCCCCGCTAATTGATGAAGAAAAATGTGTTGGCTGTCGTCTATGCGAAAGCACTTGCGACTGGAAAGCTCTCGAATTCGATAAAGAAAAGAAGAAAGTCACCATTAATGAATTAAATTGTGTGGGGTGTGGCACTTGTGCGGGCGCCTGTCCTGCTGAAGCCATTTTCATTCCCGGATTTACCGATGCACAAATAATTTCACAAATTGATGCTATTTTAGAGAAAAAACAAGAATTTCCCCTCATCATCGGGTTCTTTTGCAATTGGTGTTCCTACGCTGCTGCCGATTTAGCCGGAACGAGTAAAATGCAATATCCTCCCAATATTCGAATAATCCGCGTCATGTGCACGGGGCGGATCTCCCCTGCCTTTATTCTGGAGGCGTTCTCCAAGGGGGCCGATGGCGTTCTGGTCGCCGGGTGTCATCCCCAAGATTGCCATTATCGCATCGGGTTTGATCGCCAGGAGAAACGAGTGAAATCGTTACGCGAATTATTAACCGATGCCGGTATCAACCAACAACGACTCCGCATTATCAGTGCAGGCACGCCCGAGGCGCAACTATTAATTAACGAACTTACTGCTTTCATCGATGAATTAGAGAAATTGGGTCCGATGGGAATCGAACTAATGGCGGAAAAGGATTAATATTCCTCTGACCTAATTTTTTCTATGAAAGCCATAGTTATCTATTTTTCAATAAGTGGCCGAACTAAAATGGTTGCAGAAGCCATCGCGGCTGAACTCAGCAAATACGAAGTGGACATTGAATCGATAACCTATACGAAGACAACGCAGGAGATGCATAAGGAACAAGACCAAATTTCAGTAGGAGACTTATCAAATTTTACATATAATGAAAAAATCCTTGATCTTAGTTCCTATGATTTGATAACCATCGGTGTTCCCACTCATGGCGCGCGTCCCGCATGTATCTTCAACGGTTACATCCAAAAATGCAAGAATTTGGATGGAAAGAAGGTAGTCGTATTCAATACCTGCCGAATGTATTCCGGGAAAACCCTCCCGCAGATGAAAAGCGAAATCGAGAAAAAGGGCGGTACTGTCATTCATCAACAATGTTTCAAGGCGCTTTTCAAGATGAAAGACAAAAAAGCACGGGAATTCGGGAAAATTCTTAACCAATAAGAATTAAATTTACAGCGTAACAATATTTTTTATTAAAATATCCTTTTTTGTAAAATTTCGTTGGCAAAAACCGGCATAGCGATCGAAGAATTCATTGGGATCAATGGATTCTTCAGGAGTAAGAACCCCTTTTTTGGTTATTTTATTTTCCAGAATCATTAAGGCAGCGATCGCCACAGGAATAGCAGTGATCCCATCCATTCCTTCATCAATCTCTCCATAGGGGCGATATTTCATGCCCATAGCCACCATTTTTCGCATCCCATCTTTTTTACCTGTAACAGTTACGCAGATCTCGGGTGGCAGTTTAAAAAGGCGCTTCAGGAGCCATAGAAAGAGATAAAAACGAGTGGAGAATTGGTTAAGCCGTCTCTCTATTGCTATAGCGGCTTCTATGATGGTTATCTGCTTATCAACAATCTTTTTGACATAGTCCCGCAGTATATCAGTCAGTCTTTTGCCTAAATACATCACATTTGCGATTGACCTTGCCTTCAGTGTTCTAGATAACGTAAGAGGTTCAGGATGCCCTACGTGACACGCATAGATGCCTTTTCCGCCCCCCGGAAATTTAAGCGGCGTAATTTCTGTAAGGGCTTCAATTTCAATCACTTGTCGATCCCGATAAGTGGGAATTTTTCCCATGCTTTCATATAGAAGATGGAGGATTGCGGCACTGGCTTTCTCAGAACTGTTTTTTAGATGTTTAAGAATTTTATTTTTGCTAACAAAGTATGGAGGTTTCTGACCTGATTTGGTACTGCCCAATCCCCACCCTACTAGCACCTCATCGACTTCATCTAATTCGGAACACGCCAGTACTGCCAAAAGATTTGAAACCCCCGGGCTAGCTCCTATTCCTATGATAGCAGTTACCCCCGCTTTTTTAGCGGCCTCATTCAGATCCAACAGTTCTAATGTTGGTTTCCAATCATCGCAGATATCAACATACGGTTTCCCCGCTTTAATAACGGTTTCTAAAATCAGTTTCCCGAATTTCAGAAAGGGTCCTACCGTGTTCAGCACGAGATCATGTTGGGAGATCAAATCCAGTAATTTTTCTTGGTCTGTTACATTAATCTCTACTACCCTTAATTTGTCTGATCCAATTAGATTAGCAAATATCTTGGCCGCTTCATAGTTCTTATCGGCAATCGTTATTGCTGAGACTTGGGGGCAGGATAGTAAAGCAGTCACTGCCATTCTACCCATATCTCCGCCTCCACCAAGCGCCACAACTTTCATTATCCGGTTCCTCTCAATAAAATTTTTCAATCTTTAATAACTTTTTTTATACTTTCTTATAGGGCTATTACTGGCTTTCTTTCAATAAGTTCATGATATGATGATTCACTTCTTTTAAAATAGGTGTTGGCAAATTAAAGAGTCGTTCACCCACATGCTCGTGCATTGCAGGCAAATCATCACCGGAACAAAACATCGCCTCGCTTATTTCTGAACTGAACTCCTGGGGAGGTAACAATGCCGCAGGCACGACTTTATCTTTCTTAATATCTTTTAAATTGGTCACGACATTGATGATATTTTTTCCATCCCCCACGCGACATATCTTTAGATTCTCTGTTCCCGCTAAGTTGGTAACCGAAACGACCTTCACGGCAATGATATCGATTGCTTTTTCCAATGTCGGTTCATTACCTAATTTTAAGCGCTCTCGAAATCCCCGTAATATATTAAAGATAAATCGCAATTCTGCGGCTTGCAATTTATTTTTTTCAATTTCTTTGAAATCTTTTAGAATCACGTTCCAAAATTGATTCGCCATCAAATCAAAATCCTTTACCATGCGGTCTTCGGCAAGATCTGTTGGCGCAACGAAACTGTATCGTATTGATTTGATCGATGAATTCATAATTTTAATGGCTTCCAGGACTTTCTCTTTACTGGTCGACAGCTTAAATTTCCTATCCATTACTATTTCTCGTAATTGTTTTAGAACCAGTTCGACTATTAAAATGCGGGGGTCGTTACTGACATCTTGGGGCATTTTATTTTCCTCGATTAGAAAAAATCTCTTATTGAATGAGAGCCAATTCGATTGCTAACTCCTTTTCGGGTCCTTTGAGCAGAGTATGGTACGATTCTAAAAATTTTCTTCCAATTATGGTCTCTTTACATTTTCCATGTGAATCCACTGTTATTATTGTTAATAAATCTGTCCCCTTAATTTTTATAATTCCATTTGAAGATTGTAACTCCAAATGTTCTCCTGAAGCAGTTTCTGCAATGCTTAATAAGTCTGAACTGTATTCAAATGCCGTTAAATTTAGTTTATTGTAAACATCCTTAGGGATTAGGATTTCTCCATCATATCCTGTATCAATCAATGCCGTTAATTCCATAGCCTTGGTTTCTAAGGGATCTGAGAGTATTATTTCTAAATAAGGTGCGAGGATCTCTGAATTTATAGGGGTATTGTATCTAAATGTCAATTTCATTTCAATTTCCTCCCAAATCCTAAGGTAACTTTTCTTTTTCGTGTCGTTATTGGAGCAACTATGTTACATTGGTTTAACAGATTGTGAGTTTTAATCGCCATTATAGCCTCTTGTCGATTATTAAAAATTCCAATTAATTCCCCTTTTGAGATAACGATCCAATCTCCTTCATGATCTTTGAGAAGTTGTGGAATGAGACGTCTATACGCCGCATTATTCAACATACGTTCGTCATCAATTTTGTCCTTTGTTTGTTCCAACTTTATCCAATATTCCATTGCCTTACAAAGAGCTTCGTTAAGGCGAAGACCCCTCATTGTTGCTGCGGCTTTAAATTGCGCATAAAGTTCCTTATCAACATTTTTGATTAAAACTGACATTATAACACCTTTGTTATATTTTCTTAACCTAGTTTAAGAAGTTTATCTCAATATCAATTGGTAAGTCCAAAGAATAGAAGCATAACTTTAATCTGATCACAACCGTAACTTTATTATTATGATCATTCTTCTTTAGAAGAGTGATTATATGCTAAAGTAGTCATAATACTCCAAAATAAGAAGAATTTAAATGATATCCATAATCGACGATTAGAAGAATTTAGGATTACTCGGGGATTAGGATAGATTAGAAGATTTTAGAAGTTAGGAGTGATTCTATGCGGCAAGTAGCTATAATAGGCGTTGGAATGACCAAGTTTGGTGTTCTAAAAGAGAAAAGTTTAATGGATCTGTTAATTGAATCCGCATTAAAGGCAATAGACGACTCAAAAACATCGGAAGCGGATTTTCAGGCGGTTTATGTAGCCTGTATGTTGGATCAAACGCTGAATCATATGACCGGGATAGCGAGTGCCCTAGTGGATCGCCTGAATTTGATACCTGCGGCGGCTGACCACATCGAGAATGGTCCTGCTTCCGGCGGGTCGGCGATCAAAAATGCGTTCTATGCCATCGCCTCGGGATTATGTGATTTGGCGCTCGTAGTGGGCGGCGAAAAAATGACGCACATGACCGCACCGGGGTTTGTAACCTCAGCAGTAGCTACGATTACTCACCACACGGCGGAACGGATTCATGGAGTCTCATTACCTGCTTTTGCAGGATTGCTGACCCGGGCTTACATGGAGAAATATAAAGTGCCAAAGGAATGGATTACGAGTATTGCGGTTAAAAATCATAGGAATGGGGTTCATAATCCGTATGCTCATTTTCAAAAAGAGATTACCTTAGAAGAAGCGATGAAATCGGCGGTGATAGCCGATCCCTTACAACTCTATGATATCTGCCCCATTTCAGATGGCGCAGCCGCTGTGGTGATGTGCTCGGCTGAAATCGCAAAAACTTACTGTGATACGCCCGTCCTCATCACCGGTGTAGGGCAAGCGACGGATACCCATATTATCTATGAGCGAGAAGATATCACCGTTCTGAAAGCCTTACAAATATGTTCGAAACAGGCGTATGATATGGCTAAAAAAACGCCAAATGACATGGATGTAGCCGAATTACACGATGCATTCGAGATTCTAGAAGCAGTAGAGAGCG
>CAYGYC010000199.1:0-8550 GCA_964353755.1 uncultured archaeon
TCCCGTTATTCAAAATACGATAAACGTGAATTCTGAGAAATTATATGCCCTCTCTATAAATGTGTTAAATGAAATATTTAATTATCTTGAGAGTGGCGTGATTCCTGCCAAGGAAATTGAATCGATCATCCTCGCGTCACAAGATTCCGAGGAAATAGCTGCCAAATTGCAGAAAAAATTATCAGAAACGACTCCGAGTACGGATACCTATAAGGAAGACCTCATTACCGGAATCCTTTTTAATATTCCAGAAAATATACGCGCGCAAATTGAACCAAAACTCCGAGAAATTCAAAATACCGATGAATTAGTTGAACTGAGTCAATTAGATTTACCTCAGATTCAATCTAAAATGGGAATTGAGACTGTTGGAGGTCCGGTCCCTCAAGCATATGATGAAAAGCTGGATTTAATAGCGGGAATCATAGCGCAACTCCCCCCCTCTTTACAAGGAGTTATTGGGGATCGCCTTCAAGAGATACAAAATATGGATCAACTCGTCCGTTTAAGTCAAATGAATTATGTACAAATACAACAAGATTTGGGATTAGCTCCACAATCCCCAAGTAGCATTTCTGCAGAGATTTCGAACCCGGTGGATACTGCAATAAGACCTTCAAGAAGCGAAACTCAATCTGCTCCTTCATCTCCCCCTTCTGCTCAATCTTCTACAGTCGCTTCTGCCCCTGCATCTCCACCAGAAGCCGCCAGAACGCTCTCCTCTCAAGAATCAGCGCTGGGTCAAGTTCAGATGCAACAGCGATGGGAGGAAAATAAGAAATATATTCCCACCATTCAGAAAATGGCTGAAAAGATTTGGAAAATAAAACTATCAGAGGGTGCTGCCCAGACCCCTGAGGCCGTAACGGTTAAAGAAAAAATCGAAATTATACAGCGCATTCATCCTGAACGTGTTGAAAAGATTCTTGACCGACTGAAAAATGCCAAGGATAAAAAGCGATTCATTGCCTTATTCGATTGGTATGTTTATTCTCACCGCATTGAAGAGATTGAAACCCATGTTGAGCATTGGCAAGGACAAATTCAAGGAAGTGGGGCATTTCGGGCTGCCATAAATGTTTCTCGCTTTGATCCGATTGTGGAACATTTACCCACCAAAGAAATAGAAGGGATCAATCTCCAAGCGAAGAGCGCCCTTGAGCGCATCCATTCCTCCGATATTCAGGTCAGAGCACGAGGCGTGGAGGATATTAAACAAATTTCCAATTATCTTTTACAAAAGACGCGTTGAAGATTAATGGGGCTTTACTAAGATTGGCAAAGAGCGAATTCGTTGAAAAGGTCGTTTTTGGAGGAGAAGAGATTAAACAAGCCATAAATTGGACTAAAAAGAGAGACGATAAAATTATTTTAGCAGAAATTGAAGGAATTATCCCCCGGTCTCGGCAGCCCTTCCGGGGAAGCGGTATTATTATCGATGTCAAAAGCAAATTACGTCGCACCTTTCTAGCAGTCCTCCTGAAAGAAGGGACTCTTGGAAAACAGCACCTCTCTCCTAATTTACTTTTGACTATCGGCGGATTGAGATCAATTCAAGAGGATGTTTCTGCAAATTTGATTGTGCTAAAAAATACCATTCGAAAGAATCTGAGAACCCTCTGGTTTTTTGATGGACAGTGGATGGGCGAAACAGTTTCGTGGCTTATTAATGCCCTAAAAACAGCTCGGGTTACCGCCTATGTTCGTGGGACCTGGGTCAAAAGCGGAGAACCGTTTTATGGAAAAGGGGAAGTGTTTTCCAGTCGGCGATTCATCTCTAATTTTCGACTCCGCCAGTTCTTCGTCATGGAAGTTTTAAAGGGGAAAACAGGACCCCGCGATATGGCCAATGTTGCAGTTTCCGTTGGAGGAAAATCAATTATTCCTATACGACGTGGGTTTTATCGAGAAGATATTGAAGCCCATAAGATTTTATTCAAATTAGTTCGGAGACCGCAAGCCACCATTCAATATGATTATATTTTAAATGTGAACGGACTTACGGTTACCTATGGCGGAAAGAAAAAAGCGATAATTCAAAACGCATCATTTAAAATAAAAGAAGGCGAAATTTTAGGAATTGTCGGAGAAAGTGGATCCGGAAAATCCACCGCTATAAAAGCAATTCTTGGCGATATACCCTTTAACAAAGGGTCTATCAAAATTTGTGGCATCGATTCCCAAAACAAGCGCGAAATTTCTCCATTAATCGGCTATGTCCCTCAAGATCTCAGTCGAATGTATCTTGATTTCACGCCCCTCGAAAATGTTCTCTATTTCGGTCAACAATACGGAATAGGACCCGAAGAAATAATTCGAAGAGGCAAACAAGTGGTTCGCGATCTGGGAATCCTCACAAAATCGAACAACCCGGTGAAAGAATTATCTGGTGGGGAACAACGGCGTGCTTCTATCGCAATTGCGCTTATTCATTACCCGAAACTACTTTTTCTTGATGAACCCACCTCAGGGCTTGATCCGGTTCGTCGATATGAGCTCTGGGAATACCTCGATTCGATTAATAAACAGTATGGAATTTCGTTAGTAGTTGTGACCCATTACCCTGATGAAGCTGAATATTGCGATAAAGTAGCTATTTTTATGAAAGATAGAGGCTTTGTTGATTTTGATTCACCTAAAGAACTCAAAGCCCGCCTTCCTGGAAAGGGGTATGCCCTCGAAATTACCCTTGAAGTATTTGATCCGAAAGTCATTCCCATTCTTGAAAAATTGGAGGGGATTTCCCTTGTTCTCCAACGAGGTGAAAGTATTCGCATTTTCAGTGATAAGGATACTAAAAGCCTTCTCAATCAAACTTTAAAAACTATTTCTGATATGACCTTAAAGGTTCATCGCGTTGAACCAAAGATCGAGATCGATATGATAGATCTATTTCTCTATTACTCCCGCTTATCACCTAAATAAGTCCCAATCCTCCCTCTTCTGAACTAAAGAAGTCCCAATTTCCCCGCTCCTCAATTAAAATATGACTTCGAAATTAAAATTAAATATAAAAAACAGCTAAAATAATCAATATCTATCGATCTAAATTAAAAAGGCGAAAACATATGCCACTGTTTGGTGGAAAAAAACCGCTATGGAAACTCAAGGAACTATCGAAATACGAGCGTAAAATCGACGGTAGTGAAATCCCTCCTATTTATGATTTAGAAAAAGTAAGTGAATTGCATCGAGAACTAGATGCATTTATTCGCCCTTATTGGGAACATCTTCATGAACTTGAACAAGATTTCATTACGATATGGAATGAATCCTGGACGGCCCTTCTCCATGATAAAGAGGATCTTACGGCCCAATTACAACAGAAAGAGACGCTCATAGCGAATTTGAAGTCCAATTTTGAAAATAAACTTAAGGAATTAAATGGTGCAATTCAAACAGCTAAAACAGAACTTCAATCCAAAGAAAATGCACTTAATCAGAAAGAGCTATTAATTAAGGACTTGGAGGCGGCTGATAAAGAGCATAAGCTCGGAATCACTGAATTAAGCCAAAAGCTGGAGACACGCTTAAATGAACTTAATAGGACGATGAATGAACGGCAAAGGAAGTATGAAGAAACGCAAATGCAAGTAGGACAGTCATTCCAGAAAAAGGTATTGGAATTAGATAGTGAAATGTTGAATCTACAAGAAGAAATTGCTGAAAAAGAAGTAAAAATTAAAGAACAATTGGAAAAAATCAAACTCCTTGAAAAAGAAAGCCAAAAAGTAAAATTTTACGAATCTAAAATTAATACACTTGAGAAAAAATTGAATCAAATCGCTGAAATTTTAGAAATTGAAGAAAAGGAAGAAAAAGAAGAATAGAAGGTAATTTTTTGTCAGATGTTAGATTTCGGTTTAAACTGGTCTTAGTTGGTGAAGGCGCTGTCGGTAAAACGAGTATTCGCCAGAAATATATGGGGAAAGGTTTTACTGGAGAATATTTAAAAACTATAGGCGCCGATTTTGCATCAAAAGTCGTGGAAATGAAAGATAAGAATGGTGAGACTATTAAATCAATATTTCAGATTTGGGATTTGGCTGGTCAACAGGAATTCAAAGAGGTCAGGGCGTCCTTCTATGGCGGGTGCCAAGGCGTGCTCTTAGTGTTCGATCTAACTAAAAAAGAATCGATGGATAAATTAAAGGATTGGATCCTCGAAGCAGCTAAAAACGCTGGTGGGGCAATTAAGTCCTTCTGCCTTATCGGAAACAAATGTGATTTACCTAATCGAGAGGTAAGCAAAGAAGAAGGCCTCGAATTTGCAAAATATTTATCAGAACGATTAAAATTCATAATTCCCTACATTGAAACATCCGCAAAAACAGGGGATAACATCGAATATCTCTTCCAAAGCCTATGTTATAATTTATTAACGAAGGAAGGGTTTGACATTCAAGAAGTAGCTAAACCCGGTGAAAAAGCACCCCCACCAGCTATCAAAGAAGCTAAAGAAGTTAAAGAAGTTGAAAAAGTTGAGGAAATTGTTCTTCCCGCTGTTCCCGTGCCGTCTGAAGAACCAGAAATCCCAGAAATTCCTGCTCCCTCCGTTGCTGTCGATACGGAGTTAGCAGACCGCGTTTCTAAATTGGAACAACGAATCTCCAAAATCGAGGAAAGTCTCACCAAGATGGCCAAGGTAATCAAGGATTTAATCAAATAATTTTTCTTTTTTTCACAATATTTCTTACTGCTTTTCTTCTAAAATTGATGAGAACAATGGCAATAAAGCATAATAGCAATCCAAATCCTGAAATGGGCTGTTCTTCGGAAGGTCCTGTCCCCTCACGATTGAATAAATAGATTCTATAAAAGTCGCCTACCACGATATGTTGCCCATCTCCAGAAATTGCTATGTCCTCAATAGATATGTATGTTGAATAGTTCCATAGCGGAATATTATTACTCACATTAAAGAGAAGAAGACTGTTTTCATATACTCCTACTACAAAGTAATGTCCATCCGCTGAAATATCAATACATTCGATGTAATTGTCGCACGCATAGGTCCATAGCGGTGTTGAGCTGTTTCGATGGAATAGGTATAATTTATTCTCCGGCCATGTTCCTGCGACCAGGTAATTCCCATCTGCTGACATTACTAATCTCTCAACATAGCCACCGACTGTGTAGTTCCACAGTGGGATCGAATTAGTCCGATTGAAAAAATAGACATTACAGTCACTAACGATACCTCCTGCGGCTAGATACTGACCATCCGCAGAGATGGCGACTTCCTCGATGTTATCATCCGCAATAAAGGTCCATTTTAATGTCGGACCCGATGTATTGAACAGATAGAACACATCATCTGGACTGCTTGCGACAACAAATTGACCATCCGCTGAAATATCGGCATTGAAATAAAGATTGCTATAATTAAGCAAAGTTATTGGATTGGTTTGTTTAAAGAGAACGAGGTCCCCATTTTCGCTGTAACCTGCGACAATTTTTTGTCCATCCCCAGAAAAGCCTACTGACCTGATTTGAACTCCTGCCGAGTAGTTCCATATTGGCACAGATTCAGTTCTATTGAACAATAATAGGTGATCATCGTTTTTTACCAAAATGTATTGCCCATCTGCCGAAAGTAGTACTGTTTTATAGGGACCACTCCGCACATTACAGTTCCATATGGGATGAGCATCATTCCGATTGAAGAAAAAAAATTTTTCCCAACATAAACCTGCAATATAACGCCCATCCGTGGAGATATCTACTGAGCAACAACTATCTACATTAAGAACCCAGAGGGGCGTGGTCTCATGAGATGTTGTATGAGCTGCTTGCGGAGGTAGCAAAATAGAAAAAATTATCCAAAATAAAAAGAATAATTTTTGTATCTCTCTCATTTTATCACCACTTTTCTAATATACGACTTCTCTCCTTTGCAATCAGCAAGTTATAAAAAGAATTTTTTATGAAGATTTTATATGATTATAGTTTAATTCAACTAATACTACAATCTTTACTTTATAAAAAATTATAGAATTACGATTAGCTGACTATTTATTTAGTTCCAATATATCAGGTGAAACTTTCTCGAGCGCATTGTATAGAATAGATATTAATCACCTATTATGAAGTAAATCCTTGACATCTAGTAATTTTTTAACCAGAACTTCTTCTTCCGACAACGGTTGATCCTTGAGCCGAATAATTGGTTCGTGCTGGGCTGGAGAAGGGCTTGCAACTGGAGACGGAGGAACAGGGGCAGGTTGATCTAACGACCTTGGAGGTTTCTGAAGAGCGGGAAAGGTTGGTTTTTGAGGCGATGGTTGAATGGGAGGAGGTACTGGCTGAACCGGAAGTGATATTGGAGCAGGACTTTCCACTGGGTAATCTGAAGATAAATCTAGTACAAATTGGTTCAAAGTGGTTTCAAGGAGATCTGCTTTTTCTGTAAGATTAATTTTGCGTAATTCAGAGATAATATATTTTAAATCTGCAATGGCTTCCGGTATTTTCCCTTGGAGAATGCGCCGTTTGACCTTTTTTTCAAGAGCTTCGATAAATTCCCTAATCTTACCGCGATTCCGTTCGGAGCTCCTAGGAATAGAAATTACTTCCTCAAATCCCTCCAATTTTAAGCCATATTCCTTAAGAATTAATTTTAATTGAGTTTCAAGGAGATTTGCCTTTTCATTAACCCCAAGTATTCTATACCCCTCTATAATTTCCTTTATTATGTAGACGGCTTTCTTATTTTCATTATTTATGAGAAGCCGCCGCGCTTTCTGCTCTAAACCTGCTAAATATTTGAGTTGTTCCTGAAATTTGGTCTTCGCATCCATTTACATCATTATTTTCTAGTTGATATTTCTTTAATTTACTAGTTAAACTCCTTCAGTTAAATTCTTTATGACATTAAAAATTAAATAATCGACTTTTTAAAATGGAAAATAACGTGAGCCAGGAGATAAGCGATAATGCCAAATAATGAAATCACAAGGATATCCATCCCTGATTGGGTCAACGTAAATCCCTTATAGGCCATGTTTGCAAAGGCTGTTTGCGCGCGATAAAGGGGAAGAACGTCTCTCAGAAATTCCAACCCTCCAAACCACGTAAGGACAAACATTAGAATGAATGCTAAAAGGAAATATTGGCTGGCTTGAAGCCGGGAAGTGCTAAGGACTGAAATAAAAAGGCCTAGAGTGACTCCCGACATTCCCGTTAGGAAAAGAAGAAGGATAATTCGTCCATAGCCACAATTGATGGGAAGTCCATATATTCCCCAAGCAATCCCTAAGATAATTTGAATTTGAAAAAATACCACTAGAAGATACGCCATTAACTTTGCAAATAATACCTCCGTCTTCCGTGCAGGAGTCACCAGGACGCGTCGCAAAGGAACATCTCCCACAATACTCTGAGAGGCCGTCATCATAGTCGATCCCAGAATCGTTATACAGAAAACTGCGGGCGCCGCTCTATACAAAGACGAACTGGAAGTATAGAGGAGGGTAGGGAGATATAACACCTCATCTCGGACATAACTTAAATTATACTTAAAATTGAGAATTGCCAGTTCTACCTTTCCAAGTACCACCCCTGTGGCCGCAAAATTCGTATCATCCAGATAGAGTTCAATGTAGGCAATGCGAGGTAACTCTTCCGATGAGAGATTCCATTCAAACATGTCTGGAATAATAATAAATCCATCGATTTCCCCTAAGTAAAGCGATAAATTAGCATCTCCTACATTTAGAAAACTGATGATATCTGTATTTGGGATAGCATCCAACTTTGCTCTGAATTCTTCGGAGAGATCCGGGCCGGGCGCGTTCGCACCGCTTGTTGTGTCCAGATCGACAATGCCAATGGTCGCATGGGCACTCCCTCCTCCTGTAGATGATCCAATTGCAAAAATAACCAAAGTGGGAAGCAAAAAAATAATAATAAGTGCTTGCTTATCCTTTAATAGCGATTCAATTTCTTTCCGTACCAAACTTAAAGTTCGTTTAACTCGCTCTAACACGCTCAAACACTCATTCGAATCTAATTCAAATATTAAAGCGAATCTCTATTATATATACTTGATAATAAAAATTTGAAAGGAGCCCGATCTTCACCACCCCATGTGAAATTTGCGGTGCTCAAATTATTGCATAAAATCTGCCCCAACTGACAAATTTCCAAACAGTTGCGCAATTAATTCCAAAACAAGGAGAAAGAATTATCAAAAATGCTTAGTTCAAATGGGTAGTATCGAAATGAAAAAGAAATCAGACGAATTTAAACAACCGGTTATCTTCATCTCGCACGCCTCCGTTCAAAAGAAAAGTGCTGTCTTAATTGATGATGTGAGTTTGATTGCTAATGAAGGGGAAATATTAGGAATCATTGGCGAATCCGGTTCCGGGAAATCGACCACCATTAAAGTTTTGACGGGACAATTAAAGCCGGACAAAGGATTTGCTCGAATTGCGGGATATGATGCGCATCATGATCATGATTTTGTTATCCTCAAAATGGGTTACGTGCCCCAAATGGGGAGTTCGGATGATATCTATCCTGAATTTTCGGCGCTTAAAAATGCCT
>CAYGYC010000200.1:0-8529 GCA_964353755.1 uncultured archaeon
GGCCCGGAGCCGGGGTCCATGGAGGGCATGTTGTCGCCGCAGGTCCCCTACCGGATATTTTAAAATCCCCCGACTCTTTAATGGGACAGTATCTGAGTGGGACAAGAAAAATTCCCATTCCTCCAACGCGGCGTTCGCCCAATAACAAATACCTTATCGTACGGGGTGCACGGCAAAACAATCTAAAAAACATTGATGTGAAAATTCCTTTAGGGTTGTTCGTGTGTGTGACCGGTGTGAGTGGGGCAGGAAAAAGCAGTCTGATTACTGATATTTTGAGTAATGCTTTATCTCGGGATTTAAATCGAGCGCAAACGCAACCCGGGGATTTTGACCGATTAGAAGGGCTGGAACATTTAGATAAGGCAATCGTTATTGATCAGTCTCCCATTGGTCGGACCCCTCGATCCAATCCTGCGACCTATACCGGGCTTTTTACCGATGTGCGGGATTTGTTTTCTAACACAAAGGAAAGCCGATTGCGGGGATATAAGCCCGGTCGATTCAGTTTCAATGTGAAAGGGGGGCGCTGTGAATTTTGCGAGGGCGCAGGGGTTATCCGGATTGATATGTACTTCCTTCCTCCTGTCTATGTACCGTGTGAAGTCTGCAAAGGCAAACGATTCAATCAAGAGAGTTTAGAAATAAAATACAATGGAAAAAGTATTTCCGAAATCCTCGAGATGACGGTGGAAGAGGCACTCACCTTTTTCGAGAATATTCCCAAGATCAAACGAAAATTATCTACCTTGTATGATGTCGGCTTGGGTTACATTCAATTAGGGCAGTCAGGACCCAACCTATCCGGGGGCGAAGCGCAACGCGTAAAGTTAGCCCGAGAATTAAGTAAAATAGCGACGGGACGGACATTTTATATCCTTGATGAACCAACAACCGGCTTGCATTTTGCCGATATTGAAAAATTGTTAAATGTGCTCTCCCGATTAGTTGAAAAAGGAAATACGGTCCTGGTGATTGAACATAATATGGATGTTATCAAAACCGCGGATTGGATCATCGATTTAGGCCCCGAAGGGGGCGATCAAGGGGGTAGAATTATTGCAGAAGGTACCCCTGAAGAAGTCAGTCAAAACGAAACATCCTATACAGGACAATTCTTACAACGCTTCCTCTCCAAGTCCTAAAAAAATAGATATAGGAAAAAAAAGAAAAAGTAATTTAATCGACAATTAAGTCCAAGCGTTTCAAGGTCTCATCGGTAGGGATACCATCAGCCGACCAGCCACGGAGTTCATAATAAGCGGGTAACATTTTTTCTAAATCGGGAAGCTTGCCGCCAGTGCCTCCATCAGGCAGGGGCTCTTTGGCAATCCGTTTGGGAATTGTATCATCTTTCTTGGAAACGCCACAGCGTACATCAAACATCCGCTTCAAATTAAAAATACGTTCGCCAACCGTAAGGAATTCTTCCCAGGTCAAGTCAAGTCCTGTAATTGCCTTAATGATACCGAGAAGGGTCGGAGGAGGGATCGCGTCGTCGACTAGACTACAAATGATAAGCGCATTTTTAGCCGCATTTGCATCTTGAATGGCTTTCACACCTTTGGCAATAAGGGCGGGATTACTAGAATCTCGGATTAATGGCTTATCAAATCCCAAATCAGGGCGTGGGAGACTGGACATGGTAATGGTCAATCCTTCGCAATGGTTTGCACCGTGTGTTCCTGTAGCGTAAACTAGCGCCATCGAATGATAGGCCCGCGGATCATGGTGAGGCATTTCTACAGCTTTTACTGTGACGACAAACTCATTTGCCTTTTTCCCGAATTGTTTCGCTGATTGATTTACGCCCTCTGCAAGAATTTTGCCAATACCTTGTTTTAGTGCAATTTGCTCAATTAACTTTAAAATTGCTTCTTTATTACCCCACGTTAGTTTTAGCCCGCCGGTCTCTTTCTCAGTGATAATTCCTTTCTCAAAACATTCCATGGCGAACCCAATGGTCTCACTGCATGAAATGGTATCAAGTCCATAGCGATTACATAATTCATTTGCCTTAAAGATAGTCAGAAAATCGTCATTCAGTAAGAGGGTACCGAATCCCGCGACGGTCTCGTATTCCGGACCAGGACCGCTGAATAGGACATTTCCCGCCTCATCTTTCATTTCACATACCTTTTTACAATTAACGGGGCACAGGTAGCAAGATTCGTGTTGGGTAATTAATTTTTTCCAGGTGCGCGTTTTCAGATTCTTATCTCCAGCCCATAGTCCAACTTTCCAATATCCATGCGGGACATCGCCAACAGTATTTAATATATCAAAATTCCCATTCGTTCCACCGGGTCCGAGGGCGGTGGTGACGAGTAAATTTTTTGAAACCGTTTGAATGGCATTTTTCGCTAACTCCGCTAATCCATCTTTATCGGCCGCTAATCCTTTGATATCTTGATTTCCACGGACAGCAATAGATTTCAGATTTTTAGAACCCATCACGGCTCCTAAGCCGCCCCGTCCAGCCGCGTCACGTTCATTCATGATGCATGCGTATTTTACTAAATTTACCCCTGCTTGCCCAATGCATGCCACACGTATCTTAGTATCACCTAACTTCTCTTGTATCTTTGTCTGGGTCTCGTACGCGTCTAGCTTCCAGATATCGGCGGCATCTCGAATTTCGACTTTCTTATCATCAATCCAGATATAAACCGGCTTCGGAGATTTTCCTTCGATAATCAGCCCATCTAAGCCGGCTTTTCGTAATTCATGTGCCCAATGACCTCCACTGTAACTCTCGGCTAGAATTCCCGACAAGGGGCTTTTTGCGACAATAACATGGCGAGTCGTTGAGGAAATTAAACTTGTCAGAGATCCAATCATAATAATCATTTTATTCTCTGGAGCAAGGGGTTGAACTTCAGCGGGAACTTCATCATATAAAAGACGCATTGCTATTCCAAGTCCACCTAGGTATTTCTTTACTAGATCTTCTTCTAATTTACTTGTGGTAATCTTTCCTGTAGTCAGATTTATCCGTGCAATTTTTCCATTCATTCCTAACATGTGAAATCCTCTACTTTTTTTTAAATTCAAAATTTTATTAATAGTGAATAAGTAATTTTAAACTCGAAATCCTATTAAAATGTAATACCTTTAGGCGGAATTATTCACGACTATTAAATGCATCGGTTTTGATTTATATTCAACCTTAATTAACATAGATAATCATAAACGGAGTAAAATGATGGAAGAGGTATTCCCACGCATCCAAGCCTTGGGTTATCAAGGGACGTTTGATTTTTTTTTTGAAATGGAGGAAAAGATTTTTAATAAATGGAGAGCATATCGCGAAAAAAAGCATATTGAATTAAGTTCTACCGTGTGGTGGAGGAAAATCCTTGAACAATTAAATCTCGAATTCACTCCCGATGATATCACGCAAATAATTTTTACCAACCATCTAAAATGGCGGAGCCAAATCGTATTATATGCGGGAGTTCTGGAATTATTAACCGAATTACAAAATAATTATAAACTTGCTTGCATTTCCAATATTTCAGAGGGTGATCTCGCCAGAGAGGATATGAATCACTTTGGAATTTTGAACTTCTTTGATTGCATTGTCATGTCTTCCGATTTAGGCATCAGAAAACCCGCTCCAAAAATTTTTAGACACGTGCTAAAAAAATTGAATCTTAAAAAAGAGGAGATGATTTACATTGGGGATACACTATATGACGATATTAAGGGCGCCAAGGCAGCAGGCTTACTAATGGCAATTCATATTAAGCGAGATAGATCGTATTTCTTCCCTGATTATTACATAACCCCCGATAGAACCATTTATGACCTGTCTGAAATTTCTGACCTATTACATTCAATTACTTAAGGTCTTATAATAAAGAAAAATAGAAAAAGATGTAATCAAAGAAAATAATTTAGATATTCAATTTAAATTCCGGGTCTCCATAAAGCATGTAACTAGCCCATAAAATGTGTTCTGCACCATATTTCTTGAAAATATGCTCTCGGGCATTGCGAACTGCGCTCCCAACGGTTTCGCCTTGGGTCACCAATTTCTTGTAAAATTCTACAGCAAATTCAACGCTAGTCACATCATTTACGTAGGTGAACGTGCCGATATAGTTCTTAATCCCACCCATCAGGAACCCGGAGGCAATGCCGAAAATTTCACTTTGATAGGATTGTTTTTCATGTGCATGACCCTTTTCGCCTAGGGCTTGAGTTCCGGATTCACATGCATTCGCAAAGACAATAGGAGGTGCGGTATTGGCGGCCAGCATATAAGCTGTCAGGTATTCTTTCTTCTCCGGATTAATTTCCCATCCACTTTCATTCGGATTTTTCGCATCAAAGTGGGCATGACCAGCAAAATGCACTAAATCATAATAGGTTAAATCTTTCAGTAATTTATTGAGTTTAATTTCTGTGCCACTTTTGAACTCTAAATTTTCTCTGAGCCCATCGATTTTAGATAGCTGTTTATGGATTTGATCACATTCTTTAACAGCTCCCGGGAGGGTTTCCGTGGGATCCGCCAGTAGAAGGACTCTCAAGGGATACTGAAGCGATCGTGTCTGATAGGAATTTATATAAAATTTCGGAGATACCACAACCTGGCGTCCTAGATTATACTTAAGCCCTAAGTATTCACTTCCATCATAACAAAGTTCCCAAGGAATACTTAAGAGATCATCATCCAATTTGAGGAATAGATTTTTCGAGGCTATCCTTTTCAGTTTAGGGCCGACATCTTCTAATAAATCCTTATACAACGCCTCGCCTAAATTCTGCAGGGTCGTGAAATTTTTTGATTTCCCTAGGGTTACAAATTCTTCTAAGGCCGTAGCGTATTTCTGAAGGGCTTTTGGGGACGCTTTTGTAGTTTTAATATAGGAAATGGTGTCGCTTGAGGTTAAGTCTAAGTAATTGATTTCCCTCTGTCTTAAAATCGTAAGACGGATTGGTTTCTCTTCTTCAAACTTGATACTCGCGGCATATTTCCAAAAATCTCGGAAGAAGGTTTCCCAAGCGCCTGCCTCGTAGAGGGAGATAGTAACGGCCTCTAAACTGGTCGAAGTATTACGTAAATAGTCAAAAATCTTTTGTATCATTGATTTTGAGACGACTTCAGCATCTACCTGCTGAGGCCCTGTTCCGATGGCAGGAAACGCAATACTCTTACATGAAAACTCATCCGCCAGTTCTAAACAGCGGTGCGTTACTTTGGTCACGACATAGGGGGTTACCACCGAATTCGGAAGACTATCATCACAAGTGGCGCAATGAAAGATTTTTTTAGCGGCGAGCTTCCCCGCATTTGTAACAATCACATCCCCGGGTTGTAATTTTTTGTTTGCGATTTTCTGTTGGAGCTCTTGGAGTATTTGAGGACCAGCTTTTGCTAAGATCGCTTTGGCTACGCCTTTCGCCATCGAGAGCTCCGTATTATCGGATGATACTATAACTTCCGGGGTCAGATCTCTTATATCGCCATGATAGATTTTAACGATTGCGTTCCCAATTTGAATTTCATCCTTTTCCATAGGTTTTCCATCCTTATCTTTAATAACCAATTTTTAGATTACGAATTTTATATAGAATTAGTTAACCCTTTCCCTTAAAATACTATTTACACTCTTCGTAAAGAGAGAATTTTCTGGTGGTCTTAATGGCAGAAGTCGGAATGATTTTGCTGGAAGGATTGATCCTGGGACTAACCCTTGGGACGTCCTGCCTAGTCACGTGCCTCCCGATTCTGCTAGCGCATATTGTGGCGGATCACCCCGGCATTAAAAATGGATTTCTATCCAGCTTTTCCTTTAGCATCGGGCGATTAATCGCCTATTCAATTTACGCTACCATTTTTGGACTTACCGGGTATTTATTAGAGGATTTCATAGAATCGACTTATCTTTTTCTCATTTTTTCCCTAATCATGATAGGTTTTCTAATTCTCTATGGGCTGGCTTTAACCATTGGAGAAAAATATTTCCCATCCCTTTCTAGAAAAATTTGTCAGTTTACCCAGAAAAAACATTCGAGTCTCGTATTAGGATTCTTGGTAGCGTTATTCCCATGTGGCCCCTTATTCTATATCTTTGGTCAAGCCGTCATTTTAGGAGCAGAAAGCCTCTACTTAAGCTTCATATTCTTCATCGTGTTCTGGGTGGGAACGAATCTGTATATCTTTATTGCAGGCGTTTCCATCGGAGGCGGCGCCGAATACCTCCGCCGGCACGAAACGGTTGAGCGGATAAAACGAATCGCCGGCTTAATTTTAATAATCGTCGGGCTGTTCCATTTATTGGAAGTTATTAAAGTGGTTTAAATCAGTTATAGACAATTCTTCGCCCTTAAAATTCTATAAATATCTTTAAATAACGGCGCAATATTTCTATTCTCATATGGATAACTTAGGAGAACCCGCTCCGAAAGTGAAGATAATTCGATATGTCAGTGAAGCGTTACTGTATTTTGCTTTATTTTTGGGCGTGTGGGGCGGCTTAGTGTTTCCATTCATACAAGCCTATGCCGGGACAGGCATGTGTCCCTTCGGTCTATACCAGGATTGGATGCTGGGGAATTTTAGATTCTTTCTGAATTTTGCCATCTTAGGATTGGCGCTGTTTTGGCTGATCTCTTGGGTGCTCTCCGCCATCTTCTTTTCTCGTGCGTTTTGCCAGTATGTATGCCCGCTGGGGTTGGCAGTCCGACCTTTTACGTGGCCCAAGCGGAAAATCACCCATCGATTCTCCGAAAAATGGCGGGATATCGCCTATGCGTTTCTCATTGTGACAGTTCTGGGGACTTTCGCAATGACCATGACGGGGCCATTAGTTGGCACTTATGGACTCTACTGCACCGTTTGCCCATTTAATGTGGTCTACATGGATTTTGCGAACCCTTTCGGATGGGTTTTATCGTATATGCCGTATTCGATTATTTGGTTAGCATCTTTTGGATTCTTGGTGGTCATCCTTTCGCTTTTTACAGGGGGGCGCTACTGGTGCGCGTACATCTGTCCCGCAGGCGCTCTTTTGGGTCTGATAGGACGAAAATCGCGCTACGGACTTTATCGGGATAAAACAAAATGTATCAATTGCGGCAAATGCGGAAATGAGTGCACCATGTTTCTCATGCCGACGGTTTTAAAAGAGGATTTGGAAGAAGTCCCCAAACAAAGCTGTATCGGGTGTGGGTTGTGCGTTGATGCCTGCCCGAAAGGCGCTTTGAGCTTCGGCACCAAAACCCAGCGTAATCTTCACATGCACAACAAAGTAAAATATATTCTCTTCTCTCTCACTTTATTCTTTGTAATTACCTATTTGATCGTCAGCTTCTTCTAAAGAGAGTTAAAGGTTTAAAAAAGTGAGAGCGCGTTTAAACGACTTCTTTTTCATTTTTAAAATTAAATCAAAATAAGAGAAAGAGAGATTTGAGAAAATACATTAAAAAGGCTACATCACATAGAAAATAACGATATAGATAACGATGAAGATAATACAGCAAATGACATTCGCCACAATATTTTTCGCGTTTTGAGCGGGGCGCGGAGTGCTGGGTGCAGTGGTTGAGGGAGAAGCGGGTTGAGTGGGCGAATAATAGGGGTTATATTGCTTCCCCGATTGAATCATATTGAGCATTTGAGTGGCTAATTTGACCACAGTTTCATCGGAATCTTTAGTGGATTGTTCAATCTTGGTGGTTATAGAAAATTGCAAGTCAGGGGCTTGGTAATAGAGCTCCATCATCTTTCTAACGCCACTAGCGCGAACTTTGGGATCTTCTGCAATTAAAAGGGTCGAATACATACTATATTTATCGAGCTGTTCAAAAGAGGACATTCAATAACTCCCAGAATTATCATCGTTAATATATTGAAAAATTATCATTAATATATTTTTTCATTAATATTATGAGGTCATATTAATTTTATCTTCTATTAACCGCAGGAAGCCTTTATGAATCTAGGTATAAGGTGGTTAAGCCAAATGCCAAAGAAGACATCAATATATTGAAAAATTCTACTGATAGTATAAGGTAGGACAATCTTGGACATGCCTTGACTGTCCTTAGGGTCCTATCAGGAGACCCCTACCCCTGCTAAGGGGGGTTAGCGTGCTAAGGGATGAGCCCTTGGGCAGCTCGTTTTTGCCATTGCTGTAGCCCCCGCTGGGCAATGACCCTTGCGGCACTCTCATGGCGGTTCCAATCAGTACCACAGTGCGGGCAATATACTCTATCGTAGTCCTGCGTCCCTTTGAGCTTCTTGCCGCAGACTGGGCAGAACTGGCTCGTCCCGAACGGGGGGATCGGCAGAAGCTCGACTGGCGGTTCGAACCACTGCTGACGGTACTGGTTTGCCTTCATCTCCATGGCTTCCGTGATAACCGCCCGCTTTGGTATGTCGGTGATGGTCGCCCCTAACCGCCCTGCCTTCCCGCGCGGATCCAAGTGTAACGCCTCCACCGCCAACCCCGCCGCCCCTTGGGTGAGGATCACCCGCGCCCCGGCGAGACTGACCTCGCGATCGAGGGCTTGCTT
>CAYGYC010000201.1:0-8397 GCA_964353755.1 uncultured archaeon
TTTCTTTGTCGTTGCCACGCGGAATAATTCCTCCGCAGATAATCCGGGATAATGAGATACATCGCTGTGCAAGAAAGGTTCATTATTCTTGAACCACCACTTTGGGGTGAACCTCATACGCCATTCGATGTCGGATGCATCCTCTTTGAGTTCGGTAGGTTTTGGCGATTTAATTTTACCCGGGGCAGCAGATTCGGTCACACCATCGGGTTTCACTCTTTTATCACCTTTCATTTGTACTGTACACCTTTCCTTCCCATTTAATTTTTGCGCCTTTTAATTCAGTCCGATTCAGTCTTAGGAAACCCCCGATATTCGTTTTCGCAATATTCTAAGATATTAATAAAGACCGTCATGATTAAGATGGCACTCTGAAAGCGGCTTGGCGTTATAGTAAATGGCTCTCTCCCCTTCGCAGTTAGGGTGACCCTGAATTTCATATCATAATCAATATCTTTTAACAGGTTTCTGTAATCGCCCTCGACCCCCATCTCTTTCCGCCGCGCCACCTCTTCTTGAAAGGACCTTTCTTTGATCGTTATCCTCGCACTTGGTAGCTGGAGTAGCTCCGAAATCTTCCCAAGGTCATCCAGAGTTATATTCATTGCTTTTTCTACAATATTACCTTGTTCATCAAGGTTCATATGCAAATAATGGGTAATAAGGATATGTAAGCCATTTCTATCGGCTAACCATTGCTTGAAAACTTCTTTGTGAACCCTCGCCTCAGACCAGTTTTTATTCTTACTACGTTTGCTCTCATAGTGATTATAATATTCTGTAACAATATTGACAAACTCTTCAAATTCATCCTGAATATCTTCCCTATAATCAGATAATAGATCGTAGGCGGACCACCCAACGGGGCGGTAGTGATGGCTCCAAAAACAGAGGTCGATCTTAGTTAGGAATTTACGATATGTCTCCTTCACATGCGAATAGGAGGCATATTCGGGATAGGAGGTGGCTAACGCAAAGGCAGGGGGAAATAAATCGTCCAGAAAGACATATCGTACCTCTTTCCACTCGAACGCGATCAATAGGATGGTGCCGCCATGTGTCCTGCTCGTAGAGGTGAGTAATAAGGGGGTAGGAGACGTAGGACCAATTATTTTCTGATGTACAATTTGTGAGAGTTTCATATTACTCGGGAATGGAGCTAGTTCTGCCCACTTGCCGTAGTGCAAATCACAAATCGCGCGAATACCTGCAATTAATTCCCTGTCCCACCCCATCTTGCGGGCAAGGTAGGCGTTCTCTTCCTCTACGACCTTCTCCTTGAAGTTCAGCAATTTATCCCGTGTCTGATTGGGCACAAACACCTCTACCACGCCCTGCGGGTAGTGTTGCTGATTATCTTTGACCAGAGGGCGAAGCGCTTGCAGGAGGAGCGGGAGCCCTCGCCAATGATCCGGGTGCAGGTGGCTGATACAGATCTGTATGGTATACTGCCGTAAATTGACTTTTTTGAAATATACTTCTTCTACTTCCCCAATGAATTTCTGCAATATCAATAGGTAATTAGGTCTAAAAAAATCTTTGATGAAGTCAGCGGCAACCGGGTCCTCTTCGCCAATGGGATCGACGATGAGAACCGTCTTTTGGTCTCCCTCCTGAATAAAGAATAGGAATAATCTGGGCATCGACCGTATCTGTTGCTTTAACAGGTCATCTATCCCAAATTTGTCCAGAAAGGGTTTCACCGTCATGTAATGATTATACTGATAGAGCAATCCCGGGATCACACATTCGAGATCTAAGGTAAGCGGGTCCCACGGTATCTTAAAGGTTGCATCTGCTACTTCCAGGGGTGGGACACTAAATGATTCTTGGGGCGGGCAGATTTCTGCGATGGGCGCATTCGAATCATCCGAACGTTTACGCAGCACTTGGACTACTTTCCGCGCCAGGGGCGTCAGGCTGTACTCCGCCCGCGCATCCCGCCGGGCTTCAATGCTCCGCCGCTCCACTAGGACAACCGGGTAGCTATCTTTCCCGTGATAGCTTTCCTTCAGCTGAAAGAGGATCGGGTGGAGTAATAGGTGGAGCGCCTGCCGGTACTCCTTTTTAGACATGGTGCGTACCGCCCGTGCGAGAATCGCCCGCTCGAGTAACGGACCCGATTCCGAGGATGCGGCGATGCAGAGGAGGACCTCGCTCGCCTTCGGCGCATAGGACCACAAGTACTCCGGGAGAGTCCTTAGCTTGTTTGAATTCAAAAAAAGTACATTAAGTGATTCTAGATGCCCAAAGGACTCCGGGAGATTCATTAAATGATTATTATCGATTTGTAATTCTTGGAGCGATTTCAGTTCGCCAAAAGACTCCGGGAGAGTCGTGAGCTTGTTATCATTGATCCATAGGGTTTGGAGTGATTTCAGTTCGCCAAAGGATTCCGGGAGAGTCGTAAGCTTGTTTGAAATCAAATCTAGAATTTGGAGGGATTCTAGGTGCCCAAAGGACTCCGGGAGAGTCGTTAACTGATTATGCCCCAGATCTAGTTCTTGGAGCGATTTTAACTGGAGTATGGGCTTTGGGAGAGTCATAAGCTGATTATTATCGATGGATAGAATTTGGAGAGATTTTAGATCGCCAAAGGATTCCGGGAGAGCTGTTAATTTACAATTATATAATCCTAATCCGACAAGCGTATCTTCCTCCAATTTCATTCCAAAAGTATCATATTCAATGGTAGCTACAGCAGGAATTGATTTACCAATCAGTTGTTCCAGTTCTTTTAAAATCGCTTTATCAGACTTGGTTCCTCTCTTTTCTTCCTGTATTTGTGAAATTATTTCCCGATACAGGTCCGCTAAAGTGCCGCCCTGTTCCGTTCCCCGAAAGAGAATTCCCCGTAGCCGCTGTAGCAAGGGTGGGACATGATCTAACGTCTGGAAGATTGGGATGATTTTTTTCCCAAAATACTGAGCGGTTTCCCATTCCGTCTGAATGGGCTTGGAAGATAAAGTATTTTGCGAACAGAATAGGAGGAATACATCGCACCGGGGCACATTTTTATTCATATAATCGATAATACTCCCATGGGCTGCCGCTTCCCAATAGAGCACTTCGTCTATCCCCTGTTTGTCTCGTAATTGCTCGGCAATCCATGCAATCTTGAAGCGATCTTTATCTTTTGTCGCATAGCTTATGAAGACGGTAAGACCCATGCGCATTCATCCCTTTTTTAATTTCGAATGAGGATTTAAATAACTACTAGTAGCTGAAGAACAATTTTTAAAAATTCCAAGGCGGAATAATACATACTTACAAGTACTTTTAAAAGTATATGAGGCAGGTCTAGCGTGTGATTGAACTGAATCGCTCCTATTTGCGGGCAGGGAAGGCGGAGACGCTCGTGAGTGTGCCGAGCGCACTTCCCACGGAAATGGAGGAGTGTATCGGGTCCCTTCTGAAGCTGTCCCAGTATGTCCCCCTCC
The DNA here is from genome assembly GCA_964353755.1 of uncultured archaeon. Taxonomy (GTDB): domain Archaea; phylum Asgardarchaeota; class Lokiarchaeia; order Helarchaeales; family HEL-GB-A; genus CAYGYC01. Next base: position 3,441 of record CAYGYC010000201.1, read on the forward strand.
AATTCTTCGTCTACATCTCTTCAGAGGAATTGAAGACCGCCAATTACTACTTCGAGCTGGCGAGTCCGCCGTGGGCGGAAAAGGCGAAGAAAGGGAAAAGACCGCGCGAGGGGGATTCCAATGCGGAAAGCGAACAGCTCCTGATAAGCATCATTCTGCTTAATGAGAAGTTCAGTGCATTGATGCGGTTCGAGACCGTGCTTCAAGAGATGAAAGATGCGCTGGCGCAGGTGAAGGACGCCTCCAACGCGTGCTATGAGAAGGTGATGCTCGGCGTCCCCCGCGAGGTCGTGCTTGGCATAGGGACGGTGGAACGAGAGTTGACCAAAGTATTAAAGGATTTCCTCCCCAAAGTGGAGAAAATCGTGAAGGATACCGTGCCTGTGCCGTCCCAACGCGCCCTAATCATGGAGGAAGATCTCCAGGACGAGTTCGTGGCACTCGCCCCGTCCGACCCCCTCCCGGCAGCGACCAAGAAATTCGCGGAGACGCCCTATGCCCTTATTGGTTGCGTATTCGAGAGCGAACAGCTGGTGGGCATCGTCCCGCGCGCGGCGCTGGGCAAGCGATTCCCTCAGAAGTGGACGGTGGCAGACCTCATGGACCGGCACTTCAAGGTGGTGGATTCGAACAAGCCCATTCATGAGGTGATCGACCAGCTCCTCCAAGACCGGCTCTTAGCCCTCCCCATCCTCGCCAATACCAAATTCCGCGGGGTGTTCTCCATCTTCGACGCCCTCCACCACAGCCAAACGCTCCTCGACCTGCTGGAGCAGTCGCCCGACCTCACGCCGGAGCAGACCCGCCTGCTGCAACTCGAGCTGTGGCCCGTCCTCCGCAACGTCGCGGCGAACCAGAAGCTCCTAGCACGGGAGGTTGCCAAGGAGGAGTAATATTATGCCAAATGAATGGAGTAAAATATTATGAAAGAAATCAAACAATCTTTAACGGATCTTATAGGATCCAATCCAAAATTGACCTATCTAGTTGGGGCGGGCTGCTCTATAGACCCGCCCTCCTGTTTACCTGCTGGTAGAGGCATGATGGAGAGCATTATCAAATTTGCATGTGCCGAGGCGGAAATTGAAAAAGTTCTAGGCTTGGAAGATCTACGATTCGAGACATTGGTTGAAATCATTCGAGATCTTCTAGATGATGATTTAAAACTGATTGATTATTATGAGCAATGCGAACAACCGAATCTCCAGCACTTCTTTCTCGCGGAGATGATTATGAAAGGTCATTTTGTCATGACGACCAACTTTGATTTCCTCATCGAACATGCTCTGCTTAAAGCAGGGGTACCGAAGAGGCAAATTTGCCCTGTAATCACCAAGACCGACTTCGAGAAATTCCAAGACCCCAATAAACTACTGCAAAAGGGAATAAAAGGCGTCTATAAAATCCATGGATCGACAAAGAACATCATTTCAGGGGAGGACACGCGGTCATCGTTGATAGCGACTATTCAAGCATTTGGTACGAACAAGGAAGGATTGAATGTATTCCAAATTGAACCTTTCAAAATGCCGTTTTTCTATAATATCTCAAAGGGTAGGACCTTGATTATCATGGGGTACTCAGGTAGCGATGATTTTGACATCGTCCCAACCTTGATATCTTTAAAGAACCTGAATAGTCTGATCTGGATCTATCATGTCCCAAATATTGAGGGATCCGAAAAGATTACCGAATTTGAAGTAGATTTGAACCAAGACCTCAACCAAATTAGTAAAGTAGATCAAATTCTAACAACATTTAAAAGGTTCCATAAATCAACGCGCGTCTTTAAAATTGATGTCAATACGAAGAGTTTGATTACAAAACTTTTAGGAAAAGAACCAAATATAGATCTCAATCCATTTTCTGGCAATCCCTTTACCTGGCTGAAAGATAATATACATTTGCCAGATGATTTAGTTGAATTAGTACAATTATTTATTCCTCTTAAAATTTATAGAGACCTTGATATGTATGAAGATACACTGCGCTGTGCACATAAACTCCTTGCTATCGCTGAAAAAGCTCAGAATCAAGAGTGGAAACTCATAGCTATCAACGAAATTGGTTTAATTTATAGGACACAAGGGAACTATTCCGATGCATTAAAACAGTTTGAAATAGCGCTCCAGATTGCTAAGCAATTGAACCTGCCTTCTAAAGCAGCAATCATTAATAACCTCGGTGATATATACCAATCTCAAGAAAACTACTCAGAAGCGTTGAAACGGTATGAAATGGCACTTGAGATTGATGAACAGTCAGAAAATTTTACTGGAGCAGCCTTTGACCTCAATAACATTGGTAATATATACCATACCCAAGGAAACTACTCGGAGGCATTAAAATACTATGAGGCGGCACTCAGAATCGATGAACAGCTCGGCGACCTCCGCGGGAAGGCCACGCGCCTCAACAACATCGGTGAGATTTACAGATTAAAGGGGAAATATTCGGAGGCATTAAAAAAGTTTGATGAAGCGCTCAAAATCGCTGATCGGTTAGGTGCCCTTCAAACAAAAGTCGTTGGACTCAACAATATCGCTAATATTTATATTGTAAAGGAGAACTATTCGGAAGCATTAAAAAATTTTGAGGAAGCACTCGAGATCGCTGATAACTTGGGCGATCTCAATATGAAATTTCTGCTATTCATCAATATCGGTGTGCTTTACGACAACCAAGGGAACCTCCCAGAGGCACTAAAGCAATATGAGGCGGCATTCCAAATCGCTGTGCAATTAGATGATCACACCAAAGAGATTAATACACTCATTCACATCGGCATAATGTATACTGTATTGGAAGACTATCCAGAAGCATTAAAGCGGGTCAATGCGGCGATCAAGATAGCTAAACAGATTGGCGATGTTAAGCTTGAAGCTTTAGGTCTCAACAGCCTCGGTGAAATTTACAGAATTCAGGAGGACTATGAAGACGCATTAGATTTCTACGACGCGGCACTTAAATTATTAACGCAATGTGGCTTAGGAAAGTCCCCTGAAGCTAAAGATATTAGCGATAATTTTCGAGAAGTTCAAAAACTCATGAAAGATGGTTAAGATGAAAAAAATAAGGAGAGGTAATTTATAAACTGTAAAATTCAAAAAATTATGAACTTAAAATTATGAACTTTAAAAAGGTGAGTGTGCATGAAGTCTCTGAAAATTGCGTTCCTCCTTATTACTGGCGCTTTGACTCTCATCGGCGCCTGCCTTCCCTGGTGGACTGTCATTGATATTTTTCTGGATACGAAAACCACGGTGGGCTTCAATCCCCTTTTCAGCGGGAGTGAGTACATACCTACCACCCCCTTATCAACTGTCGTCGGAATAATTACCATGATAGGTGGCGTCCTCCTCTTCGCCGGGCTTAAGAACCGTAATCTTGGCATCTTGGGCGGATTTATAGCGCTTGTCGGGGTGATCCTGTTCATTCCCGTTTTCTATATCGACGACATTGGCGGAACCATCGTTATGGGCGAATCTCTGGGGCTCTTTGATCAATTCACCATCGGGTACCATAATCTTACGACATACCTTGGTTACGGCTGGTATTTGGCTCTTATTGGGGCCATTATGGGAATCTTTGCTTCGAGAAATATCCAGCCAAATGCGGAATAATTTATACTTTGCTAAATGAGCCAGAAAAATTGCCTATTTTTAGTCCTTAACAAAAAAAGGGAGGAATTAAAGGGCGGGAACTTAGTTCATCCTCCGGTTGGGCTAATTGTTGAAGCACATCGTAAATGCGGGTGTGCCCCGCTGGGATACCTAAGTACTGTTTAAGCTTGTGATAGGCTATAGCTGCAATTCCCGTAACAGAGGTGCCCCCGAAATCGATAGGTACCCGATCTGGCTCTTTATGGTTAATTGCCGCTAAAATGCGATCTCGGGAAGTCGTTTTCTCTGCTTGTTTATCTTCTATATTGCTTAACTCGAACACCTTATTCATCCGCTAATCTTAAAAGTAGAATTTGCTTTTTCCCCATAAAAAAAGCATCTAATTGATCTAACAGATTTCTACCAATCAAAAATTTAAATGGTAAAAGATCGAATAATGGAGCAATTAAAAATTCAATATCGAAGTCAACATCGAGAAAGGTCACCTTTCCTTTATAAATGGCAGCATCGACGATACCTGCGGCTGTTGCAACTTGTTCTTTTCGGCTAAATACACATTGTTCAGGCGGAATTAGATCTTTTTTTAAAATACATAAAGAAGCTGCCGTATCGATTGATGCACTTAGTTCTTTTTTATCGTTATTTAAATGAAACGTGATAGGAATTACCGGATATGAACGATCCTCAAATATGCTGTATTTCCACCCTTGGAATCCGTGCAAGCTTGCATAACAATACTCCATTGATTTTTGTTTGGGTCCATTATACTTAATAATGAAAGGTAAATTTGGGAATTTTTGGATAGCGATATCAGCAAGATCGCTAGGGTTAGGGCCTACCGCAACCACTGCACCGTTAACAAATATAATATACAGATTTTTGGGTACATAATCTGGAATTTCAATTGGTTCAGCCATTTGGGTTGATAAAATAATTTCTTCAATTTTCATTTTTTCAGTAATGATATCTCGAACAAATTCACTCATCGATTTTTGCTCTCTGCTCATATGAATCGCTATTGAAAATGTGGGATATAATATATTTTAAATCTTATTCAATGAAAAATCTTAATGAAATGAAATTTTTTAGGATCCCTATTTAAAGTTTTTAATTTTTGTGCAACGCATTTATATTTATCCCCATGATGCCCAAAATCTTTGAAAATTTTTCCTTGAGACTTGATGAAGTGATGTGATTCATTAAATTCATGAACGGCTTCAAAAAAATGAAAAATCAAGGGTTTTTAATCCCTCTTGTCCTATTCAATAATTCGTTTAAAACTGCGCGTAGCGAGAATGAACATGAGGAGGTCAAAGAGGAGGATAACCCCTAGG
>CAYGYC010000202.1:0-2089 GCA_964353755.1 uncultured archaeon
ACCATCCCAGTTGAGTTGATCCGCTGTGCATAAATATCATTAAATTCATTTCGAGCATCATCCCATGTAATGATGGCCCCTTCCGCCCCATCGCTACAGATCTGAGAAGATTTTTGATCATTTCCCAAGGTGCAAATTGCCCTTCCATTGGTAACCCATTTTACCGTTCCAGTTGCGTTGATCCACTGTGAGTAAATGTCATAATTCGTTCCACTTCGATAATCCTGCCATACAATGATAGCCCCTCCTGCTCCATCACCAGAGATCTGAGGAAGTTCTTGATCTCCTATCGCGGTGCAGATAGATTTTCCATTAATAGCCCATTGAACCTCTCCATCCACGTTGATCCGCTGTGTATAAATATTCCAGCTGGTTCCGCTCCGATAATCCGCCCATACGATGATGGCGCCTCCCATTCCATCACTGCAGATCTGAGGAGTATCTTGATCATCGCTTGCGGTGCAGATCGCGAGTCCATTGGCATCCCATTGCACCATCCCATTTGAGTCGATCCGCTGCGCATAAATATCATAATATGATCCACTTCGAGAATCCATCCATACAATGATGGCTCCTCCCGCCCCATCGCTGCAGATCTGAGGAAACATTTGATCATAACTCTCTATACAGATCGCCACCCCATTGACATCCCATTGCACCGCCCCGGTCGCGTTGATCCGTTGTGTATAGATATCATACCAGCCTTCATTTCGAGGATCTTGCCATACAATGATGGCGCCTCCAGCCCCATCACTGCAAATCTGTGGTAACTCTTGCATATCGCCTTCGATACAGATCGCCACTCCATTGGCATCCCATTGGACCGCCCCGGCCGCGTCGATCTGTTGCGCATAAATATCAGAATAAGATCCGCTTCGAAAATCCGTCCACGTGATGATGGCGCCGCCCGCCCCATCGCTACAGATCTGAGGCGAAGTTTGATGTCCGCTCGCGGAGCAGATCACTGAATCATCTATTGGAATCGCCAGCGCTACGCCCTGTATTCCAAGATTGCCCGCTAAATCGTTGGCGCGGAATCGGATTGTATTTAAGGTTCCAGAATTATGGTTAAAGGGGACCACTAATACGCGGGCATATAACCAGCCCGTTGCCCCATCTGCCGTAATGATTGTGCATCCCGCATCCGTATAGACTCCCTCCACAGCCGCCCAGTTGGTCGGAGCCGAAGCCCCCGTTGTGGAATACGCGTATTGGACGGTCGAGACATTGACACCACTCGTTGCCGTGTAAAACTGGCCAATTATAGTGGGAGTTTGATTAGTAATCCACCCGCTTGGTGAATAAATGGAAAAAGATCCCGGGGCTGTTGAATCGATCTTAATGATCGTTGCATTGGCCTGAATTCCCTGATTACCTGCCATATCTCTTACCAGAAATCGGATGCTGTTCAGCGTCTTGGAATCCTGATTGAATGGTACCTCAAGGATCTGAGCATAGAACCACCCAACATCACCGCTTATCGCGGGATCCGTGCACAACATATCCTTATAGACGCCATCGACTGCCATCCAATTTGTGGGTGTCAAGGATCCTGTTGTGGAATAAGCGTATTCAACGGTTGAAACATCAATACCCTGACCAATCTCACGGAATCGGCAAATTATTTCAGGGGTCTGATTTAGTAACCATGAAGTAGAAATGCAAATGGAAAATTCATCTGGAGCGGAAGTATCGCATAAGAATGCATATATATCGCATTCGGCATCGCTGCGCGCATCCTGCCAAACCACAATGGCGCCCTCTGCCCCATCGCTACAAAGTTGGGGATTCACTTGATCATTGCCACTGATGCAGACTGCAATTTCATCAGTGGTCCATTTAACTGCCCCATTTGCATTGATCTGCTGAGCATAAATATCAAAATCGGCGTAGCTACGAGCATCCTGCCAAACAATAAGGGCACCACCTGCTTCATCAATGCAAATTTGGGGATTTACTTGATCACTAGTTTTCACACAGATCGCGCTCCCATTTATAATCCACTGCACGGATCCAGTTGCATTAATCCGCTGTGCATAAATATCAAAATCGTCATTGCTACGTGCATCCTGCCAAGTGATGATAGCAC
>CAYGYC010000202.1:2189-8390 GCA_964353755.1 uncultured archaeon
AGTGATGATAGCACCGTCTGCCCCATCGCTACAAAGCTGGGGATTCACCTGATCGCCAGTTGCAATGCAGATTGCGCTCCCATTTATAATCCACTGCACGGATCCAGTTGCATTAATCCGCTGAGCATAAATATCAAAATCGTCATTGCTACGTGCATCCTGCCAAGTGATGATAGCACCGTCTGCCCCATCGCTACAAAGCTGGGGATTCACCTGATCGTCAGTTGCAATGCAGATTGCGCTCCCATTTACAAGCCACTGCACGGAGCCTATTGCATTGATCCGTTGAATATAAATGTCAGAATCGGCTCCACTACGTGCATCCTGCCAAGTAATGATAGCACCACCTGCCCCATCGCTACAAAGCTGGGGATTTACCTGATCGCCAGTTGCAATGCAGATTGCGTTCCCATTTACAAGCCACTGTACGGAGCCTGTTGCATTGATCCGTTGAATATAAATGTCAGAATCGGCGCCACTACGTGCATCTTGCCAAGTAATGAGGGCGCCGCCTGCCCCATCGCTACAAAGCTGGGGATTCACCTGATCGCCAGTTGCAATGCAGATCGATACTCCATCAGCAACCCATTGCACTAGTCCCATCGAATTAATTCGCTGTGCATAGATATTCCAATTTGTTCCGCTCCGATAATCTTCCCATGCGATGATAGCGCCCCCCGTCCCATCACAACAGATCTGAGGGTTTATTTGATCCCCATCTGCCATACAGATTGCGCTCCCATTTGCAGTCCATTGTGCGGACTTGTTTACACTGATTCGTCGGGCATAAATATTAAAACTAACCCCGCTCTGGTTATCCTGCCATGTGATGATGGCACCTCTATATTCATCACTGCAAATCCGTGGATTTTTTTGCGCATTGATTGCTGTGCAGATTTCTAACGAGGAAGATTCTATCTGAATGATGGTGGCATTGACTTGCGTTCCTTGATTTCCTGCCATATCCTGGGCTCGGAATCTTATCGTATTCAAAGTTCTTGAGACTTGATTGAAAGTAACCGCTTTTATTTGGGCATATAAAATCCCAATAGTGTAGTCCATTGCGAGAGAAGTGCAATATGCATCTGTATAAACGCCATCCACCGCTGCCCAATTCACTGGAGATAACGATCCATTCGTGGAATATGCATACTGAACAGTGGAAATATTCACGCCACTTAATGAAGTATAAAACTGACCGATTATACTAAGTGTCAAATTGGATACCCACTCATTTGGCGAATAAATTGCGAATGAGTTTGGCGGGACGGAATCTACCAGGATAACTGACGCATTATCTTGAATTGCTTGGTTTCCCGCTGTATCATTGACACGGAATCGAATGGTATTTAAAGTGCTCGAATCCTGATTGAAAGGCACAGAAAGCACTTTGGCATACAGCCACCCCGTATCTCCATTAGAAGCTGGGTTAGAACATGCTGGATCTTTAAAGATTCCGTCTACTGGAGCCCAATTTGCGGGAGTTAACGATCCATTCGTGGAATATGCATATTGGACTGTAGAAATATTTATCCCTTTTGCCATAGTGATGATACCTACCACCATAGGAGTCTGATTATTTACCCAACTAGTGGGAGCATAAATTTGAAGTGATGTTTTTATAATAATGCCGGCTGCATAAATATCATAATTAGTGCTACTCCGATAATCTTGCCATGTGATGATGGCACCCCATAAACCATCATAGCAGATCTTCGGATATGTTTGATCGTTGTTAGCTGTACCGATCCCCACGCCATCGGCAGTCCATTGCTCTGCCCCGCTCGAATTGAGGCGTTGTGTGAAAATATCATAAGATCCACTTCGATGATCCCACCATGTAATGATGGCACCTCCCGCCTCATCGCTGACGATTTGTGGGGCTTCCTGATTTTGATTTGCCGTACAGACCGTCATACCATCGGCAATCCATTGCACTACACCACTTGAATTGATATGTTGCGCGTAAATATCCCAGGTTCCGCCGCGATGATCTTGTTATGACTATAAAAATTATTGGTTGGTTAAGCGACAGAAAAAAGGATTAAAAAAGGTTGTTATTTCTATAAATAACCGTTTTATGGGACGATAATATAACTATATTAAATTAAGAGAAGTTTTAAAGGGACATAACGCGTGTCGGGGATAAAGGCTTCACCAAATTCACATAATCCTAATTCGCCTCGGAGTTTAGCTGTGCGTTCTGCCCAATCCGCGACTCGTTCCAATTGTTCCACCTGGGATTTATATACATCTTCAAAAATTCCTATCTTTTTCGTCCAGTAAGCGCTAATATCGCAAATAATTTTGGGGCCCTCAATGTATTCAAATTTACAGGAGGGCGATTCATAGAAATAACACCCAAAAGGCACCCATTCTTTTTGATATCCGCCGTATGCGCGCCCTTGACAGTGATATACGGCTTCGATAACGCATAGTGCCGTATTGCGATGGATCCAGTGGCTATCATCTGGATGAGGACTTAAAATTACATGCGGTTGTAAATCGCGAATCAATTGTGTGAATTCTTTGATATAGGGGCGCGTGGGAGTTATTTCATCGTAACCTAAATCGCGACTTAATTCTTGATCTGCCCCTAATAATTGGATAGACTTCTCAAATTCCTCGATTCGAATTTTATGGATATCCGCTTCATAAATTTCTTTTGAATACCCGCCAATTCCCCTTGTGACCCCGATAACTATTATTTTCGTTCCTAATTCCGCATATTTTAATATTAATCCACCACAGGAGAGCAATTCATCATCCGGATGGGGTGCAAAGATGAGAATTGAATCAGGTATGACATAACTCAACTTCTTATTCGTAAAAACGACGTCTGTTGTTCTCATAGTAATCAATTAAAAAACGCTTATTTTAAAATATATAATTATTGTTTATTTATAATAGATAATAAAAGGTATAGTGATGGTGTGGTTCGAGATAAGACGCACGTGTTTCGAGATAGGAATCAAGCAGGCGAAGCGTTAGCTAAACTATTAGAATCCTATGCAATGGATCAACTCCATATTTTTGCAATACCAAATGGGGGGGTGCCTGTCGCGCTCCCGATCGTCAAAAATTTCCAGAAAAAAAATCAGCATGTTCAATTTGATTTGTTAATTGTCCGAAAGATCCCTATCCCGAATAATACGGAGGCGGGATTCGGCGCTATTACGTTAGATGGGACGATCATCCTAAACGAACCATTAGTCGCTCAAATTGGATTAAGCAAGGTTCAAATTCAGGAAGCAGCAGCAAAAGTAATGGCACAGATGAAGCAGCGCCTAAAAAGCTACGGGATAGACAATCAGAAATTTGATTTACTAAACCAAACGGTGATCCTCATCGATGATGGGCTTGCCTCTGGATTTACTATGCTTGCCGCTGTGAAATCAATTAAGAATTTTCATCCTCAAAAGGTCATTGTCGCCGTCCCTACGGCGCCGCGGAGTTCAGTGGAACGGGTTTCTCCCTTCGTTGATAAAGTAATATGTCCCAATGTGCGTGATACCATGTTTTTTGCGGTAGCAGATGCCTATGAACACTGGTATGACTTAGAGATTGAGGAAGTTCGAGAACTTTTACAGAACTCTAGGCTAATTCCCAAAACTTCTAAATAAAAATGGAGAACGATTCGATGCATTTAACTCTTAAAACTGGACAGGGAATTCAAATCACCGGCCCTACTAAGCTGCGTCTTATGGACGGGCGATTATCTCTCCTTGGGACAGTACTGCTCCCTAATCATGAAATTCTCATACAATCTGGAAAACACCTCCCTTTTGAAGCCGAAAGCGATTCACAAATTGAATTAACGGGCGAAAATCCCCAATACTGTATTTCAGAGACCTCCATAATTCCTCTAGATCGCAAAAAATTGGTGCAAAAAATAGACAGTTTTCCCTCGCCTGTGAAAATCATGGTTATTGGGCAGGTAGATACTGGAAAAACTACCCTGATTTGTTATTTAGCCAATTATTTTTTTACCCAAGGAAAGAAAGTAGCCGTAATCGATTTAGATACGGGACAACAAGACATTGGTCCTCCCACCACCATCAATATGGGACTACTAACTAAACCCATATTTAAATTAGGTGATGTCCCTGTAACTCGTATGTATTTTATTGGAAGGACTTCCCCCAAAGGCAGAATGCTACAAATCATAATTGGGGCCAGAGATTTGGTTGATCATGCCCTGAAAGTGGCTGATATTATTTTGATTGATACAACGGGGTGGGTATTTGGTGGTGCGGCTCGCGCCTTTAAAGATGCCAAAATTCGCGCTTTAGAACCTCACTTTCTTGTAGCCCTGCAAAATCAATCCGAACTTGCCCATATTTTGAAGCCTTTTGAATTTTCTAACATTCAAATTGAATCATTATCTATTTATTCACAAATTCAAAATAGAGATCACTCCACCCGCCGATTTCTTCGAGAAAGTGCTTTCAATAAATATTTCGAAAATGCCAAATCGCGCGTATTTAATTTAGATCAACTTAGACTTGAAAATTCGTTTTTTAAATCCGGTCAAATTCTTTCTGAAACCGACTTTGAGTTGGTTGAAAAAACATTAAATTGCAACTTTCTCTATATGGAACAAGCCACTGATATGCTTTTCTTGGTTAAAGAGCCTGCCTCTTTTTATGATAAACGGCAACTGCAACTGCTCCAAGATCACTTCGGTATTCAAGAAATTTACATTGTCAATAAAGCGGAAGAAAATGGCTTGCTGGTCGGCTTACTAGATAAAGATTTAACCACCTTAGGCATCGGGTTGATCGAACAGATTCTTTACAAAGAAAATAAAATTCGTATCTTCACCCCTGTCACACATGATATCTTCATCCTCCAATTCGGCTTTCTAAGAATTACCAAAACGGGGCAAGAAATTTCAGAATTGAATAATTTCTTTTAATATGTTACTATTCATTAAAGATATCTTTAAAATTATTTGAATAAGAAATTAAATTAATTTATTACCCAATAATTTTTATTTTACAGAGTAATTTCATAATCCTAAGAATTAAATTAAGTTTTATGAAAATGAATCAAAAAGATTTTGATATTTGGTTTGCGGAAGCATTGAATGACTTTGAAGTAGGGAAGATACTAATCAAATCTAAAAAATTCAATGCCGCCATATTTTATTTTGTACAAGCTGCAGAAAAAGCAGTAAAGGCACTTTTATATTATTCTGATGCACAACCATGGGGACATTCCATTATGAATTTATTAAATGATTATGAAAAGACAGGACATCTGGTTAAAGTCGAAATAAAAGATATTGTTATGGAATTAGAACAATATTATGCTTCTTCAAGATATCCTGATGCTTTAATTGGCAAGTCTCCTAAAGATGCATATAATAAGGAATTTGCAATAGAAATTCGTGATAAAACTAAATTCGTTCTCGATTTTATCAAAAAAGAAAAGGAGGGCTTTATTTAGAATGACCCAGGAAACTCCAGTTCAAGAATTGTTTTATGAAATGATTGAAAAAATTAAGCAGCGTGTAACCGTAAAGGCAGTAATTCTTTTCGGTTCACGGGCTCGTGGAGATGCTCATCCTCATAGTGATTATGATTTGGTAATCATTGCAGACTTTCAGGAGGGTTATTTACAAAGATTAAAATGGGTAATACATCTTGCTCCTTTTATCTCTCTCAATATTTTTTGCTATACGCCAGATGAATTCGAGAATATGTTTAATTCCTATCATTTAACAGCCATTGATTCAATTGGAGAAGGCATCGTATTGTTTGGTGAAGATTTCATTCAACCTTATCAAATTCGCTATAAAGAGCTTGTGCGGCGGGGACTTAAAAAATTAAAATGTATACTTATTCCTCCCGCATAAAATGATTCAAACTTGTGGATCGATAAAATATGTACTCATTCTTAAAAAAAGTTTTAATATCATGATTCTACTGTTAAAATTAACTTAAATATACTATCCAGTTAACTAATTGGTGATAATTTTGGAATTAGAAGAGTTTTGGGAAGATGCATCTTGGGGAGAAGAAAATTACGCCGAGTTGCAGAAAAAATATCAAGATAAGTGGGTTGCCATTGTTGGAAAAAAGATTGTAAGTTATGGAAAGAAGAGACATGAAGTTAAAGAACATGCCATAGTATTAACAGGAAAAAAATACATTCCTCTTATCTATATAGAAAGTGGGGCAGTTATCTATTAGAGTA
>CAYGYC010000203.1:0-8356 GCA_964353755.1 uncultured archaeon
AATGTGCGGAAAGAATTAATTTGGCAATGTCTTGAGAAATTTTATAAATTGCGGAAAGTCGAGTATCTGAGAAAAAAGCCCTCGACCAGCGAATTGATCGATTGGATTGGGGTTTTAATAAAAGCGGGGATTTCGGAAAAAGAACTCACGGATGGCTTTCCATTTCTCGGAACCTTGATTAAAAAAGAACAAGATTATGAGGCACTCACCAAAGAAAAAGGATTTAGTGATGAAAGATATTATTAGAAGCATTTGGTAGAATTTGAATGGTTTTTACCGAGTTTTTTTATAATCTCAAAAAGAGAAATGTGCCGGTAACACTTACCGAATGGCTGGTATTTATTGATGCCATTCAACGCAATCTGATGGATTGTAATTCTAAAAAATTCTATTATATTGCTAGGGCAATGCTGGTCAAAAAAGAAAATTATTTTGATAATTTCGATGAAGCTTTTCTCGAAACATTTCGCGGGGTCGAAATTCCACTGGATTTCAAAGAGGCTCTTGAGCAGTGGTTGCAGAATCCCTTTGAATTGGTGCATATGCTTACCCCCGAAGAGCGATTGCTCCTCTTACAGCATGCCGACTTTGAATCATTCAGAAAGACCTTTCTGGAAGCACTTAAAAACTTTAAAATTCCTCTTGAACCGGATGAAGCGCTGAAGCGATGGTTGCAAGACCCCTATGAACTGATGCAAATGCTTACCCCCGAACAATTACAAGCAATTGAGCACTTGACATTAGAAGAATTAAGACGATTATTTGAGCAACGGCTGAAAGAACAGAAAGAGCGCCATGATGGGGGTGATCATTGGATCGGTACTGGCGGGACCTCTCCATTTGGTGAGGGTGGTCGACATCCCACTGGAATTAGCCTTGCAAGCCATTCTAGAACCCATAGTGCTATACAAGTCGCTATGCAGCGCCAATTTCGGAATTACCGGTCCGATTTGACCCTTGATATTCGACAAATTCAGATGGCCTTGAAAAAGATCAAGAATTTGAAGCGATTAGGGGTTGAAGAAGAGTTAGACCTGGAGGAAACTATCGATAAAACCTGTAAGAACGCAGGCGAACTCGAAATTGTCATGCAACCGCCGCGACGAAATAAAGCAAGAATTTTACTCCTAATGGATGCGGGAGGAAGCATGGACCCTTATTATATTATGGTCAACCGCATCTTTTCAGCGGCACACCAATTAAAAACTTTTAAAGAATTTAAGTATCTCTATTTTCATAACTGTATTTATGATCGTTTATATAAAAATATGGCATTTCGCGAATCCATTGAAACCACTGAACTGATCCGCACTTATGAGAAAGATTTTAAGGTGGTCATTGTAGGGGATGCTTCAATGGCTCATTCTGAATTATTTGCGCGAGGTGGGTCAATTGATTACTATAATTATAACGTAACTCCTGGCATATTGTGGCTAAAACAGCTCAGGGATCATTTCGAAAAAATAGTCTGGATCAATCCCGTTGAGCCGGAATATTGGTATGCGAACAGCACTATCTATTATATTAGTAAGGTTTTCCCTATGTTTCATCTTTCCTTGGACGGATTAGACGCGGCTGTCCGCAAATTACTATAAAAAAAATTATACTATAAAATTTAAGGACGAACTGAGAATGAAGTTAGAAGTACCCAGTTGGGCGGATATTGAAACCTATTTAATGGAACTGGCTCGTAAAATTTCTACAAAAAAACTAAAGATCGATGCCCTCATTTGTATTTGGCGTGGAGGAGCTTGCCCCTCACGCTTATTATCCGACTTATTAAATAAAGATATTATCTATAGTATTGATGTAAAATATTATGAAAGTGTCCAGAAGCAAAAAGAAGCTCCGCTCATAACCCAATCTATCTCCGGTAATCTTGCCGGCAAACATGTTTTGGTCTGCGATGATGTTTCTGATTCGGGGAATAGTCTGACGGTGGTTAAAAAATATTTAGAAAAACAGAAATGTGCTTCTATCACTACAACAACTATATACATTAAGCCGTGGACGATATTTATTCCTGATTTTTATGTGAAAAAAACAGATGCCTGGATTGTTTTTCCTTGGGAACGTATTGAAACGCTAGAAATACTTACTAGGAAATACTCCTTGGAAGAGAAACTTTCGCATGACGCACTTAAAAGCAAGTTTCTTTCGTTAGGATTTCCAAAGGAGACTATTGACTTCTATTTTAATGTCGCCTCGCAATACGTTGAAACCATGTGAAAGATATAAAATAAAGTGAAAGCTTTTTTTAGTTAAAAATGGAAAAAAGGTCTACCTATCTTTAAGTTATTTACTAGTTGGAAGTGTATTCAATGGATTTTGAAATACCGCAATGGTCGGATATTATATCGTATTTAATGGGACTTGCCCAAAAAATCATTCAAAAAAGCAAAAATATTGATGCAATCGTTAGTATAGGGCGGGGAGGAAATTGTCCTGGCAGAATTCTCGCGGACTTTCTGAATGTGCATAGCATCTATGGGCTAAACGTCGGCTACTATGTTGATACTAAACAGAAGAAACGGGCCCCAACGATAACTCAGCCCTTAGGTGTCAAACTTAAAGAGAAACATGTTTTAGTCTGTGATGATGTCTCTGATTCAGGAGATAGTCTGACTTTGGTAAAAAAACACCTTCAAGACCTCGGCTGTGCTTCTATTACAACGGTCACGCTCTATATTAAGCGTTGGACAAAATTTATCCCGGATTATTATGTTAAAGAATCTGAAGCTTGGATTGTCTTCCCATGGGAGTATATCGAAACGCTAGATAAACTGATTACCATCTTTACGAATGAAGGACTCGCGCTTGATGAAATTAAACGCAAATTTCTCTCCATTGGATTCGATCAGAATTCGATTGATTTCTATTTCAATATGAGAACACAATGGAATGAAAGAAAGTGAAAGCCACATTTTGTGTGGATGTCTATTAATTAGGTTGAGATTATGAAAGAATTGAAAATACCTTTATCTAATGATTTAATTAAAAGAATAAATTCTTTCTCTGAAATAAATTGGGGAGAAATTGCGAAGAGGGCTATAGTTGAAAAATTAGATCTATTGGAACATTTGAATAATCTTACTTCCGGCAGTCAATTGACCCATAAAGATGTAGAAGAATTATGTGATAAAATTAATTCCAGCGCTTTTAAGAGGTTTAGTAGTTAATTGAATTTTCTAGAACCGTTTGAGTGGTTATCGTGAAAGCAGCATTCTATTATGATAAAAATGATTTTCGAATTGAAGATATTAATCTAAAGATTGGAAAGGACGAACTTTTAGTGGAAGTTCAGTCAGTGGGGGTATGTGGCACGGATGTACATAAAGCCATCCATAAAACCGTGCCTACACCTATTGTATTGGGACATGAGGTTTCAGGAATCGTGCTTGAATGTGGCGAACATGTAAAGAACTTCAAGTCCGGCGATCGCGTCGCCTTAGCGCATCATGCCAGTTGCCGGGTATGTAAAATGTGTTTGAAGGGACATGATTCGCTGTGTGCCCAATATTTAAAAACTAATTTAGATCCGGGCGGATTCTCAACTCATGTCCGCGTGCCACGGGAAAACGTGAATAATACCACGCTGAAAATACCTGATAATCTTTCATTTGATGAAGCTGCATTTATGGAACCCTTATCGTGCTGTTTAAGAGGACTAATGCGGGTCAATGTGCAACCGAACGATTCAGTACTCGTGATTGGAGCCGGCCCTATCGGTTTAATATTTGATCAGCTCTTACGCGCTTTTAATAGCGGCGATATCTTCGTGACTGATTTAGTGGAATATCGCCTCCAAAAAGCGAAAGAAAATGGGGTTAGCTATCCCATTAATCCTAAAATTGAAAATCTCAAAGAATTAATCCTCAATAAAACAGAAAATCAAGGGGTCGATATAATAATAAATACGGTGGGAATGTCCTCTATTTACCAACAGGGACTTGATCTCATAGCAAAAGGTGGGCATTATCTATTTTTTGCGGAAACCTATGATAAAGGCGACATCAAATTTAACCCGAACCTCATTTATTCGAAAGAACTCGATTTCGTGGGCTCTTATTCCTCCTCGCCCGACTACTATCAGATGGGGTTGGATTTAATTCAACATAAACGCATTGATGTTCTAAAACTCATATCGCATCATTTTGCCCTTAATGAAATTAAGGACGCAATTAACTTGGCGAATGAAGCAAAAAATTCACTTAAGTTAATGATTCATCCTCAGAAATAACAGTAAATATAGTTTAATAATTAAAAGTAGAAGTTGGTTTAATGAATTCCGCATTGAATAAGGTCCCACCAGCGAAAGAATATTATATTTTTGATGCGAATTTTTTCATAACGGTTCAACAAATAAATCCCCCTAAGTTCTTTGAGCGATTCAGACAGGCGAAGGAGGAGCTGGGATGGGATTTCTTTATTTCGGAGCAAGTTTTCAAAGAGATAAAACACATTTATTATTCTGAAAAAAATTCGGAAATCTTCAAAAAGTGCATTACAATTCAGGCGATCGATCCCATAAAAGTGCAGGAGATTAAAAGAAATGATCCTGCTAAGCGGCTTCCGCAAGATTCTGATTTATCCTTAGTTCTTCTTGCGAAAAAATTAAAAAGCATTGATAAAACAGGCTTTATTGTCACGGATGATTTTAAGCTGAGTGAATTTGCAGAAAAGAGTCAAATTAAGGTCTTATCATGCAGTGCATTCGTCTTAAAGGTAGCCAATAATATTCGAGACCAGCTTTCAAAACGATTTTTTATAACTTTGCGAAAACAGGTCCAGCAAGCTGAGATTGAATATGCGCTTGACCGAAAAGACATCTATCCCATACATCAAAAATTATCATGGTTAATTGAACGGGCAATCAATGTTTCAGAGGAAAAGGTCATATTTCAGGAGGAGGTTAAGGAATGCTATGATGAATCTAATGCCGAAGAACGAATTCAACGCGAACTATGGTTAGCACAGCGAATCCTTATGGGGGAAAAATTGCACAAACCACAAAATACAGAAATGGAATATTTATATCCGCTTTTGGAGCGAATCACTGAAATACGCAAAGATCTGAAAAAAGCGCAACAATTTCTTGTCCATAATCAATCTTTTCAAGCCATGGAATTATTGAAGGAAATGAATCATTCTCTAATTAATCTTTACTTTCTTGAAAAAGCAAAATTCATCACGCATCATACCCCCGAACTACTGATTGGGAATGAATTAGCACGTGTTAATTTTTTACATGCACTCTGTAGTGTTCAAGTGGGCGCTATACCTGAAGCCAAACAATTTTTCAATGATACCGTGATGTTTGGATTAATTGCCAGAAAAAAGAATTTAATTTTAATGTCGCTATTACTTACCGCTTTAATTCACGTTTTTGATAACCACTGGAAAGCGGCTCTAGAACAATATGCTCTTGTAGCAGAAGTTGCAAAGAAATTTGAGGATGAACAGATTTGGCTCAAAAGTCTTTTAGGACAATCAATTGTGCAATTTATTTCCGGCGCTCATCATGAAGCAATGAAGAATCTTGAGCCTATTCAAAAGCTCTTTCAAAAAAATCCGCGAAAAACACCCATTATTCTTGAAGAATTTGGGGACATTTATTATGCGCTAGGAATGCCCGACCATGCCTTAATAATATATCAGGAGGCTCTTGAATATCAACTGGAAGAAAAAATTCCTCCAACCACCCTAATAGAAAAAATACGCAAATGCTTTCTCATTCAAGGAATTCGTGAACCCAAAACCACGAAGGAATTTTCGGAATTCATGGACGCCTTACATTATTTGGATGGGAAATTTTTCGACCAATATGATGAAACGATGGTAAAAGTCTTTGAAATTAACAAACTCCTCTATGAGCCCTTTCCAATTTTCACCAAAAAACAACAGAAACTCATGGAGCTCAAAATTACGGGGCTTACCGAATGGCTTGATGTGATCGACCTTGAAATCGATGAGGAAAATAAAACAGTTTTGATTATTTATTCGCCACAATTAGGCTTGTTCGGGATTCAAATTGGAGTATCTTCCTTGATTTTCCCAATTCCCGAGAACTACAAAGTTCGATTTAAGCGCGATAGCCAGATTATTTCTATTCAACAACCTAACCCCAAACAACAGGAAAAATATCTTATCCGTGCGATAATCCAAATCGATAATGATTTCGCCTTAGAAATTGAGCGACAAATGCCTAATTTCTATGAGATCTTGACCAAAGCGTGAGATTTTCCTTGAAAGTACTTAAAAATAGATTTTCAATATCATTAAATGAGAATAAAAATAATATATAAATGAATAGTTAAAGACAATATATTGAAGACCGCTCGATTTATAGGAGAAAAGATTAATGAATCTAAAACAGGAAACTAATAAAGCATTCACCTATAAAGATGGATATTTTACTATTGATGATAAACCTTTCCTTTACTATTCAGGGGAAATTCATTATTCCCGCATTCCAAAGGAATTATGGGAAGATCGCCTCCAAAAAATAAAAGGTGCCTTTTTTAATTCGGTGGGCGTCTATACTTTTTGGAATTGGCACGAACCTGAAAAAGGGAAGCTGGATCTTACCGATTTAAAAGACATCATTCTTCTTACTCAGAAAGTGGGATTGAAATATTTTGTTCGTCCTGGCACGTATTGTTGCGCCGAATGGGATATGGGCGGATATCCGAAATGGTTGCTCCCTGAACAAATCCCTTTTAGAACCTTGACCAAAAAATATTTGAAAATTTTTCGGCATTGGCATCGCAAAATAATTGAATTGTTTAAGGAGAATGATCTTTTCTATCCCAATGGACCAATAATTCTATATCAGATTGAAAATGAGTATTTTTGGACTTTTGATAGATATTTAGCCACGCTATATAAAATTGCTCAGGATTTAGGGGTGCCTGTCCCTATTGTCACCAATGAAAACTTTTCCTGTGCAAAGACCACTCCTATTTTGCATGCAATTGATCTCTATCCTGCTCCGTGGGAACTATTACAACCTATCTTGTGGATGATTAAATATCAGAATCAATCCGAAGAGCGACCAAAATTCAGCGCGGAATTGGAAGGGGGATGGTTTTCAAGCTATGGAAAGGGATTACCTACGCTTCGTGGATCATTTCCAGTAGATTGGACTGACTTTTTAGCACGAACATTATTAGCCCAGGGGCTTAATGGGATTAATTTTTATATGATTCATGGAGGTACTAATTTTGGGTATTGGGGTGGAGGCGGTAACGCGCGCATTACAACTACTTATGATTATGAAGCATGCATTCGTGAATGGGGTGAATTGTATGAACGCTATTACCGTCTAAAACTCCTCGGCGCCTTTTTGGATACGACTGGATCTCAATTAGTTCAAACAAAACCCCAAACTAATTTAGAGCTCGCCCTCCTCGGAAATTTATTTAGAAAAGTTGGACTTTTTAATAATCTCCTTGGCCTGAAAAAATATCTTCGGAAAAAGGATGATTTAAAATTCTGGTTCCTCTCTAATTTAACAAAAAAAGCAAAAAACGTTAAATTCAAGCTTAAAACAGAAAACCTCTCTCTAACCACGAAAGTTAATGTAGATCCCCGAACTATAAAAATCGTTCCTGAAAATTTTGAGAAAAATGGGGTAATAATACGATACATAACAAGTCATTTATTCCATATCGATGATCAGGGCAGTCGCACTATTTTAATTTGCTATGAAAAAGAAGGCAGCACTTCTGAGCTAGCCCTGAAAACTGAAGGTTCTCCTGAAGTTGAAGGCGCCGACAGTTTTCAATATGTCGGAACCACGCTGATTGTAACCGTGAAACATGGCTTAGGGCAAATTGTGAAAATAAAAACTCCCAAGCCTCTTTTTATCTTTCCAATTTCCACGGAAACTGCAAAGCGGACCTGGTACATCGACGGAATGCCGTTGCTATCGGACATCTATTTCGCCTTTTCCGATGGTTCAGCCCTCGATTGTGAAGTGGATGCACCTAATGCGTGGTTAAACTTCATTTTTCCAGAAGAAATCAAGATTTCCTATCAAAATCAAAGTATTGGGATATATAATCCACAAACAGGAATAACTGAAGTTAAATTAGCGGATTTAATTCCAGAAGAACCCGAAATTACGCTAAAATCAATTCATACTATTACCGATTGTGCGGAGAGCGACCCCAAATTCAATGATGCCGTGTGGCGGGATATCCCGCAAATCCAACCCTTAGAAGACCTAGGGATTTTTGAAAATGGGTTCACCTGGTATCGTTCTACCTTTACACCCACCTCGGAGCGCGTAATTCTTGAAGTCGGAGCACGCGATTACGTTCAGGTCTTTGTCAACGGGAAATTTCTCGGGACG
>CAYGYC010000204.1:0-8332 GCA_964353755.1 uncultured archaeon
CTATCGCTAACTTTAACCGTTTGGGCATTCAACATCATCACGAAAGAGTCGGTCCTGGGCGCGAATGACAATTTATCAGCGCTCGCGGTGATATTTGCTCTCGCACACCATTTGCAGAACCATGAGTTAAAAAATACCGAAGTGTGGCTCGTTTCTCATGGCTGCGAAGAAATAGGCGATCGAGGTAGTAAGCGGTTTGTAAAACAGCATCATGAAGAACTCAAGAAAGCACTAGTTATCAACTTGGATATAATCGGAGGCAAAAATTGTACGCTTCGGTTTGTGACTTCTGAAGTGGTCTTTCTCATTAAAATGTTCGGTAATCTAGTGAACGAGCTAGCCACCATTGCGGAAGAGTTCCAGATTCCTTATCAAAAAGGGCGAGTCGACGCCTTCACGGATTCAATGGCATATGCCCAAAATAAGATTCGAACCTGTTCCGTTGTGGCTTTTCCTCAGCACGGAATTCCGCCCTATTATCATACCCGCAATGACACGATTGAGCACATCGACTTCAATAACTTGTGGAATTGTTATAAAATCTTGTGTAAATTCATCGAAAAAGTGGATACCGGCGAAATTTTCAAGCAATTATAATTAAACTATAAGCGCCGTCTCATGGGATAAAATATTGGATGTATATATGCCCCCAAAACTTTCGAGTAAAACTTGATCGTATCGCCCACTACCCATAGAATGGTACAGGTATCCAGCCCTGCTTGTTTCATATCGTAAATGCACCAGCGGAGGAGTGCTCCTCCAATCCCTTTCCCACGCTCGGACTTTTTTACGCCCGTAGGGCCAAAGGAGCCGGGAAAATGGGCGGAATGCGTTGCCCAGCCGACAATTGCGCTGCTTTTGTCTTTAGCAATAAATGTAGTGGGCGGATTGTTTTCGAAGGATAACGTTACTTCTTGGGACCAGAATCCCAAACGGAAATTCGCTTTTACGAACTTTTTAGTGAGTTCAAATTCGTCCGGCTTAATACGCGCAAACGTATAATTGTTTTTAACAGATTCCGGTTCTGAAATGTCGTGATTTAACAAATAAGTCAGATTGTGGCGCATCCCATGGGTTTTAAAGCCTTGCTTTTTGAGGAAGAATAGGAGCGCGGTATGGCGTAAATCCACGCCGGGTTGCCAATAGCGGGGCGGACAATCGCCATAACAAATATTGGAGTACCAGGGAAGCTTCGATCTAGCCCGCTTCACAATTTCTTTTAACATTAGGGACCCAATTCCTTGCTTTCGGTAAGGTTGATCAACGATAATGGCTTTCAAAAAGCAATCTTTTCTTACCCATCCCTTTTTAATGACCGCAATGAACGCGGCAATGGGTTTTTTTGTCTCAGGATGTCCAAAAATGAGGGATAAATCGGGTTCGAATCCTTCATCTTTCAAGGATCCCCGCTGGAAAAATTCCAAAGGAATTTGATAAAACGGTTCATTTCGCTTAAATAACTGATATACCGCCTGTAAATTCTCTTGGGTTAAGGACTGGAATTTAGATTTCTCCAATGAGTAAAATCGCCTCAATACCAATTTATTGATCTACAAAAAAGGAAAATTTATTAAAAAAAAGGAGGACTACCCACAAATTACAACCGTTTTCCATTTATATTCTCTTATTACTGATTGGTCGTCGAAAGAAAATATAGACAAGAGTTATCACTCCGAGTAGTGTAACCATGGCTTCAAAGCCTGGAATTGTACCAGCTGGAATTAGGCAATATTTAAGAAGAAGGGCATCGCCCATGCCTGCGCCAGAGTTATTGGTATATCCCGCGATATATATATTTTCTTTGCTATCCACCGCAATACCATAGGCTTGATCATTCCCATTGGCACTGCCCCAACTTAAAGACCAGCTAAATGTCCCTGCGGTCTTATAATTTAAAAGGAATATATTAGTTGGACGTTGTAACGGTCTCTGAAGAAAATCAGGCTGAAATAGGCTTGTTTCATTACGACGGTACTGATGAATAAATCCAACTACATAGAGATTATCACCAGAACATGCAATATCCATTGCAATCTCATCATTACAAATATCATTTCCAAAATCGCCCCCGGTTCCCGTATGGCCTAATCCCCACGTTCGATACCAGATATTCTGAGTATAATAGATATCGCTTACTATATAATTTGGATTATACTTTTTGATGAATGCATCTAAATGATATATGGTATCACCATACAGTTCGTTCATAAAAACAGAACCAACGAAATACAAATTATTAGAACTATCCATCACAACTGCATGTCCACCAGCTGGATGGGTTTTACAATATGGGTAATCTGCAACATCATCTATGCGGTCACACTCCAGAAATGGACTTAAATAAAATTTTTCTTGGATAAGTTGATCATTAGATTTCCATATATAAGGCGCCTGTTCCCATGCATTATTTAAAGTATCCATTGTTAAACTGGACGCATAGTAAACCTCATGGCGAGTATCTGTCACAACACCATAAATCACTCCAGGGCCTACTGAAAATTCAGTATTGAATAGTAATTGTGTCCCATTAGAATGATATTTCCATATTATGGATTTAACTTGAGAAAAAGAAGTATCGGCTAAATAGCCTACTACATAAATATTGGATCCATCCAGCGTTAATTCAAACCCGTAGGAAAACTGATACACTATATCAATAATTCCATAGGTTATATTCCACTCAAGAGCACCAAGACTATTAAATTTTGCGAAAAACATTCTGTTATATACCGCAGGCCACTGTTTCGCCGTATAACCCGTAATATATACATTGTAATTGGCATCGACTGCGACAGCTCTTGCAGTTTCATTGCTATCTTGTTGCCCCCATGTTACATTCCATATCAAATTACCTTTGGAATCATATTTTATCACAAATGCATCTATATTAGATGTAATCGTGTTACAGGTTTCGCCTGCAAGATAAACATTATCCGAGGCATCAATTGCAAGGTCATAGGCAATATCCTCAGAAGTGCTACCCCAATGTAATACCCGTTCTAATGTATGAGTGGGAATACCTTCCTGACCAGAGTAATCATTCAATAGCTTGATCTCAGAAGTATCCGTGAGCATAATTTGGCTTGTGGAGGGATCTATACAAATTGAGCCTAGAAATCCCGGCAAATAAATGAATACCATCAATAGAATAGGGAGCAAACTCTTCATTTTATATCCGCTTTTTTTTGTCATCTCATTAATTTCCCCTAATAGGTGTTATCTAAAATGATTATTATTAAAAAAAAGGTTGGTATGATTTATCAACCTTCTCATTAGTTATAAAATTCTATAAAAACCTGTAAAATTCTATACCCATGCTCCATCTACTCACAGGCGAGTAGACCCACCCTAAGGTTATCAGGTGGTACGCCCGTCGCCGGGTTCAAGCCATCCAGCGCGGTGGTGATTGCACTGCGAAGTTGGTCGCTGAGTCTGGAGACTTGAAGGGAGTTACCCCGTGGTACTCAAAGGGCGCTTGAATTTTTACTCCACTCTTAGGAGGGACTGCGAGGGTTCAAATGGGGCTTTAGAACGTCCCCACCTTGGGCACGCAACCGCTGAGACCGGGGGGTGTTCCTGAAATTCCAGTGCTCTTTGAGTAAGAGATTCAGATTAATGGGACTAATGTGAGTCATGGAGTATATTGGCACCCGCCCTTTTAAATCCTTCGCCTTGATTTGCGCATTTCTCGCGTTTGCGCATTTTGTTCTAGAGATTTTTATCACGTTTTATAGATTTTTATAGAATTTTGATAATCAGTTCGAATAATATATCCATTTCGTTTGAAAAAAAGTTCTAGAAAAAAGGAAAAATTATGATTATAGGAAAGTTTTCAATTTGTTTAAGAGGTTTCGGGCGCTTTATAATCGGGAGATCCAAAGTCGTCCCGGATTTTAGCACGCATCACTTTACCGACGGCGTTTATGGGTAATTGATCGGCGAACACGACGGAACGTGGTTTTTTAAACCCGGCCATTTTATCTTTACAAAACTCTAAAATTTCTTGTTCCGTTATATCTTTGCCGGGTATTAGTCCGTTTTTCGGAACAACGACGGCTCGAACCACACTTCCCCAGTCCTCATTCGGTACTCCGATGATACAAACTTCCAGTATCTTAGGATGTGTTAAGAGAATTTCTTCTACTTCAAGTGGAAACACTTTCTCGCCGCCGGTATTGATGCATTCCTTCTTTCGGTCGACCGTGAACAATTCCCCGTCCTTATACGAGCCTAAATCCCCTGAATGGAGCCAACCATCTTTATCGATAGCGTCCGCTGTTTTCCCAGGATCTCCATAATAGCCTTTCATGACATTCGGGCCTCGGTAGAGGATCTCGCCTATTTCACCCGGTGGCACTTCTTTCCCTTCTTCATCTATGATTTTGATTTCGATATTAGGAACAACTCTTCCGACGGACCGTTCTCGAACAGTATCGGGCTCGCCATCCATTTTAACACTGGCTGCTGGCGCCATTTCCGTTTGACCGAAGACATCTAATAATAATGCGCGTGGAAAATAGGTTAGTATCTTCTTTTTAATTTGGGCATGGAGAAGGGCTGCTCCTGAAAAGGCGACTTCTAAGCTATCCAATCGAAACTCTGGCTGCTGAGCATCTAAATAATCCGTAATCCACTTCCACTGCGTAGGAACAAAAAAGGTCCAAGAAACTTTTTCATCTGCCATCACTTTAACAGTCTGAGCAGGATCAAAGCTGGGGTTATCCGGGAATATGAGGGTGGCACCTGATATAAGCCAATTGAGTACAAACAATGCATAGGCGGCTAAATGAAACATCGGCGGTGTGAGAAACATCCGCTGAATATTTGCTTTCTCCGGCTTGGCTGCTAAGGACCCGATTATATGCATCCGGTCTTTAAAGGATCCTTCCATGTGTACGCCACCGAAAAGGAATTTTTTTATCAATCCAGGAAACATAACAATTTTCCCTTTCTTGCTATAGGATTTGGGGGTAGTATTTACCAAATCTCGGATTTGATCTATGAGGCTTCCCTGAAACAGGACATCGTATTGTTCAGCTCTTCCATTAAACATCTTTAATTTTCCTTCAACCTGCCGCAGCGTGAGGGGCGGCACCGGAACGGCGCCTTCTTTTGTCGGCAATTCAAACACGATTATTTTCGTATCCTCCGGATTGGAGTACAGCTTTGAAAACATTTGACCAAGGAACAGGTATAAGACATTCAGCAGTTTTTCTTGTCCCTTGTTCCGGGCATAATGCGGGTAGTCAATGTCTTTCACACTGGGTAAAGAAGTTGCTAGGAGATTAACGGTAGCTTCCTGATTCACAATCATGTTTTCATAGGTGAGCATCACCCCTTTGGGTCTGCCCGTCGTGCCGCCCGTGTAGATGATCACGCAGACATCATCCCACGACACTTTGGCCTTAATATTCTTGTTTTTCCCGGCAGCTATTGATGTTTCATAATCAAGCATCCCTTCCGGCAAGGGATGCGTGGCATCACTCGTCCCCATATAGAAGCCCACTTTCGGCGCATTGGGCTTCGCTTTTAACACGACATCGGACAATTCACTTTCAAAAATTAAACCAATGGAATCCGAATTGGTGAGTAAAAATTCGAGCTCTGAGGCGACATACCGATAATTGACAGGCACAGGGACGGCTCCGAGAGCTTGGAGCGCGAGGTTGGTTTCAAGGAATTCGGGGCGATTATGAAAGAGAACCGCTATATTCTCCCCTATCTTGACATGCAACTTGTCTTTTAAGAAGTGGGCTAGCCTGTTTATGCGTTCTTTTTCTTGCTTCCACGTTCTTCTGATAGTTCCATAGACAACTGAGAGCCGATCTTTGGGGTAATTGTCAGCTTTCACATCAAACATTTTCTTAAAAGGAGATTTTGTCATAATCACTACATCTCACAAAGCCGGTTTAAAAATTCAATAGCAATTAATTTAATTTCATGATAATTTATTCTTTTCGATTTAAGCAGAAATTTATTTATGCTACATTAAAAATTCAGAATCTCATACTTGTAGGTAATCCTCGCTTGCGTAACTTCTCTAAGATGTGTTCACAATCTTTGTAGGAAATTGGCAATGATTTTTGGTTTTGATAAACCTCAAGGATGGATTTATGAAGTGTTTGAGCGGGACAGCGACCGCTGATGTAATGGGGAATGTAATTTTTCATTCGCTTATAGACTGTAGAAACACTTTCCTTGAGAACATTCCCAAAGGAGATTTGAAGGAGATCACAAGCTTGTAAATTCCCCGAAGAATCAACATAAACCAGAGCATTCCCAGCTGTACAACCATAGAAATCGTCGCTCTCAAGTAATGCCCTAGCTGAAATACTCGGGTAATCTCGATAATGGGGATCGGTGTTCACTTCAATATGAAATTTTTTAATTGCAGTCACCTGTTTATTTGTTAATAGTACATCCTTATCGATGTAATTTCCGCTGGGCGTGGCGTCTAAAATTTGAATAAATCCGACTCCTATCTTTTTTGCCAATTCTAAATATTTCCATAATCCGTCTTCTTCCATCAGAGCCCGGGTGGGACAGATGCAAATATTGGGAAGTATGCCATTTTCTCTGAAGATACGAACCCCCTTAATAGCCATATCAAAGGCATGTTTATTTTTCCTGAATTCATTATGCTTGTTGCGATCATAATGATCCAGGCTGATTATTGCCGCAGAAACTCCGGCCGCTCTGAGTTTTCTGGCTTTTTCAGGCGTTAAGCCATAGGCGGTGGTGGCAATCCAAGCATCACTGTACGGGGTGGTACTTTTAATAAGCGTCAATAACTCATCGAACCGGAGGAGCGGTTCTCCGCCTTCCCAGGCAATTACGGCGATGCCAAGTTTTTGGAACCCTTTGGCAATAGTCAAGAGTTGGTCAGCGGAAAGGATATCTTCATTTCCAAGCGTTTGAATCGCATAGCAATGCTCACATCTATAAACGCACTTCTTGGTTATGGAAAAAATGAGTGCTGCTGTAAAATTCATCCAGTTAAAATCAACGCTGGTAAACCCTCTAACTAAACCATCCACCAGTCTATTAAAAGCAATGCTCGGCCACGGAGGCGCAAAGCAGTCTAAAAAAAGTGAACCATTAAAATAGACAAATTTATTGTTTTTAAATTTCGAGAGAAATTTAGGCAATCGTTGGAGTTTTACCTTTGGATTTTTCAGTAATTCTGTAGGATTCCGTTTGATGATACCTCCGATAATTAACAGGGTAGCTAGATCTTTTTTAAATCCATAGAGATTTTGAATAACATTTCTTTCTTGAACAAAAAGGCGGTTGAAAATTTTTTGTAGCATAGTACTAATCCATAATTAGTATCTACTTAAAAATTAAAAGGCTCTAACAATTTGGTTTTTATGTGGAATATGTCAAGGTACATGTACGAAAAAGATAATTCTTCACTATCAAACACTCCCAGACGATTTGGATCCTGCAGTTATAAAAAAAGTAGATGAGATGGATGAGGAGGAAATACCTAATTATATAAAACCGTATTTTCAGGATGTGGAAGTTGAAGTTCTTGCGGATACCAAACAAGTACTGTTATACAACAAGAGTATCTTCGCCTTTGATTTAGAACAATTGACTCAACTGCCTAATTTAGAAGATGTAGATTTGGGCGATAATCATATTATGGAAATTGATCTATCCCCCCTTCCTTCTTGCCCAGAACTGAGAGGTTTTTGCTTGCATAATAACGCATTGACTTCTCTTGATCTGACGCCTCTCGCCCGCTGTCCTAAGCTGGAAGATTTGAATATTAACAAAAATCCCTACAAAGAAATTGATCTAACACCTTTGAATCGCTGTTCCACGTTGAGATACTTTGATATTTATGGTTCACCGATAAAAGAGATAGATTTATCGATCTTCAAGGGCTGTAAAGATTTGACTTCGCTTCTGCTTTCATGGATGGATTTAAACCATATCGATCTCTCGCCTCTTGCGAATTGTCTGAATCTTAAAGATCTCTGGCTTGATCACAACTGCTTAGAAGAACTTAATTTTGCCCCCTTAGGCTTTTGCACGCACCTGGAGGAACTCTTTCTAGAAGATAATTTAATACAACAAATCGATTTAGCCCCCCTGGCGAAGTGTCCTGATTTAAAAGCGTTACGCCTTACTGATAATCCCCTCAAGTCCCTCGATTTACGCCCGCTCTCCGCCTGTCGAAATGTTGAGGTGAAAGTGAATCAAGTCAAATTCAAACTGCCGACCGAAAAACTCCCTGGGCTACAAATCGTCGATCGATGTTCCAAGGAGAATTTGAGAGAGCGTGACTAACCTTCTGAGGAATCATTATGGTTAACTGGAAAAA
>CAYGYC010000205.1:0-8317 GCA_964353755.1 uncultured archaeon
TGGACTAGCGATTATTATTATTCTCTTCGTTATTCTTGGCGTGTTTGCCAGCTTAACCCCACCACCTTCTATGGCGCTGGTGGGAGATATTGTTGACCCCAAAAATATGGCAATTGGAATGGGATTTTTCAACTTTCTCGGAAATTTTGGCATTTTCCTTGGTCCGGCTCTCGCTGGGCTTTTAAAATTTAATTATCCCTTGGCTTTCCTAGTTGCAGGATTAATTGAATTAATAACCTTGGCAATTACTGTGGGACTCATCTGGTCTTTTAAAAGATGAACTCCCAGCGGGGTCTGTCCGATGTTAATAAAACATCCAAGCTTGTAAACAGGAAAACACATTAAAGAGCTATTTACCACCATGTATTGTAATCACTAAAACTAACAATTATAATATAAGTAAATACTAAAAGATTAAAATCAAATTCATTGTTTTTACAAATAATAGCGATTAAATGGAGATTTTATAGATGGAACGAAAAGGAAAATATAAAATCATAGTCTTGGGCGATGCAGGTGTGGGTAAAACCTCCCTAATAAGAAGATTTGTAAGCGCCCGATTTATGGCGGATTACAAACTGACGATTGGCGTAGATATGATGACCAAAGATTTGGAAGTAGATGGGCAGTTTATCGCTTCATTATCACTATGGGATATAGCGGGGCAATCACGCTTCGCGTTTGTTCGAAAATCATTTTATCTAGGAGTATCAGGTGTTATCTTACTTTTTGATGTAACTCGAAAGGATACCTTGTTAAATATTAAAAACTGGCTAAATGATCTTCTACAAGAAGCCGGAAATGCCTCTGTAATTTTAGCAGGGAATAAGATTGATTTAAAAGAAAAACGCCAAATATCCCCAGAGGAGGCTGCTGAAATGGCCAAAGAGCTAGGAATACCCTATTTCGAGACTTCTGCACTAACTGGAGAGAATGTGAATGAAATCTTTAAAAAATTAGTCATCGATATCCGAAATAAAACGATTACAAAATTAAGTACAGAAGAGTTCAAGGAATGGAGACGTAAAGATGGCGTATACGAACTGGATGAAATACCGACTATAAAGAATACGGCTGAATCTTATATTAAAAACGGAAATTATTTTGAAGCTGCAGAAACTTACCGCCGTATAGCCGATACCTATCGGCTTGAAATAAAGGGAAAGGATCAGCCCGAAATTAAAGAAATGACTGCTAATGCCCTAAAATATTATGAACTCTCGGCAGATATGTATTTAAAGGCGGGTAAATTCACAGAAGCTGCTTGGAGTTTTGAGCATCTAAGAAGTTTATTAGAGGGATTAGAAAAATTCAAAGAAAGTTTGGACGCTTACATCAAATCTGCTGAGAATTATGAAAAGGCAGGTAATGAAGCAGGAGCGGCTTGGCGATATTCCGCCATTGCAAATATATATGAAGCCAATTTTAACTTCAATAAGGCGCAAGAGTATTATGAAAAGAGTTGGAATACCTTTCTAAAAGCGAAAGAGTTCTCATTGATCCTTGAACCAATTCAGAAATTATCATTATTCTATGAAAAGCAAAACAACTATGGGAAAATTAAAGAGATATGGAATAAAGCTATAGATGCCGCAATTAAATATGAAAACTTTTTTTGGGCGGGGCAAATATCAGAGGTGTATATAGAATTATACGGCTCTCCAGAAACTAAAGACATAGACTATGAGAAATTGATAGATCTCTATAAAAAAGCTGCCGAGACGTTTAATAAAGAAGGAAATCAATCATTAGAGGCACAAAGCCTATTATATGCAGCTCAAATCGCAACTAAAGTAAAAAAATTGGATGTGGCCAAGGAATTTTACGAAAAAATACTCAATTATTACATTAAATCTCAGATTTGGGCTCAAGCAGCAAGAGTATCTACCATACTTGGAAAATATCCTGAAGCAATTAACTATTATAAAAAAGAAGTAGAGGAAAATAAGAATGTCTTTTATCAACCCTATCTTTACATTACGGTCGGTGAATATCATGTCATCTCTAAAGAGCATGCAAAAGCAATTGAAAATTTTAAATTAGCATTAAAGGCAATTGAGCAGCTCCTGAAAACTGAAACGGTTAATTGGAAGAGGGATGAGTTATCCTATTTACAGAACTGGACTGCTGCACGGATTTTGTTTCAAGAAGGGATCAAATATAGTGAAATTGATAATCATACCAAAGCCCAAGAACAGTATGAAAAAGCGGCAGAAAAATTTGAATCTGGAATTGTTGAAGGAATTATTGCAGAAAAGCGCAGTCTATTAAAAGCGTTTATTAATCTGTGCAACGGATTACACGCATTTGAGGAAATGCAGAAATTAGAAGAAAAGGGCGATTTAGACTCTGCTAAGAATCAGCGAAAATTATTTAATTTTAATCTAAACCATGCCAATGTGAATTTTATAAAAGCAGGACAAATAAATATTGCAATATTAATTAATTCTATCCTCGAAGCCGTGGAGGAAAATGAATTCTCGAAAGCAAAAACGCAGGCAGCAACCATATTTTCCTCGTTTCAACCGGTTTCTACCCAAAAATTATCGAAGCTTGGGCTGGCCAATACCTACCTCACCTGTTCCATAAAAAATGTGAAACCCCTTCAATTGGAATTGAATGAGACCTGTACCGTATCCATACAAGTTAAAATTGATGAGAAATACTTTTCTGAGACCGCTGATAATTGGTTACCTCTATTTGTAACTTGTAAAGATTCACTTTTCTCGCCAATTCAAATGCCTGTGACATTAACCGCAAATCTACCCCAATTTGAATATACCTTTATGCCCAAATTTGTCGAATCTGGTGAAACTACCATAAAAATTCAAGTTGCGGATATAAATCAAGATATATCACTTAAATCCTTGAATACCGACACAATTAAAGTCTTAAAAAAATACATTCCACTCCAAATAATTTTAACTATAGAGAATGATGAAGAAGCTATATTTTCTTCGTGTGATATTAGTGGCGCCATTACTCAGAAGATTAAACCCGTTAAATTAAAAATTACTACTTCCGAACTATTGAAAAGTGCGGGATTACCCGAAGAAATTGTTTCGAGATATGATAAAGCGAATGAAGAGTTTCTACCATTAGGGAAAAAGCTATTTAACGATTTGATTCCAAATGCTATGAAAAAAGAGTTGATCAAGGCCATCGACTATGCTAAATCGCAAAATATCCCCGTAAATATTATGATCAACGCAAGTCGGGCTTTAATGTCAGTGCCCTTTGAACTTCTTTTTTTGGAACAGCCGCAGAATCGTGGTTTTCTCTCAACAATGTTTCCATTTTTCAGATACCCCGTTGAAAAACAGATTACACCTATTGAAAAATTGACATCCAAGATAGCACGGGTGCTCCTTATTGCATCGAATCCGCTAGATGGAGATGCGGATCTGCCCGGTGTCGATCCGGAAACGAAAAATATTCAAGATACACTCAACAAAATTGGAATTCAAACCAAAATGATCAGCAGTAGTGAATCACATCTTCAAAATGTGCTTGAGGAATTAATGATTAATGAATATGATGCAATCCATTTCAGTGGGCATGGTTTCTTCGATTCTAAGAATCCGATGGAAAGTGGGCTGGTTTTAGGAGTGAAGGGGCGACCTCCAGAATATTTAACCGCGAGAGATATCAAAGAGATATTACAGGAGACCAAATTAAAATTGATTTTTCTCAATTGTTGCTACTCAGCAGCTCAACCCAAACAGATTTTACTCCATGAGGACGTCCTCGGTCTGGCCGATGCCTTTATCCAAGTAGGAATTTCCGCCCTCATTGGGATGCAATGGCCCATAACTGATATGGGTGCCGTAATCCTTTCTAAAAACTTTTACGAGGAAGTCTTCCGGAGAAATGTGGATTATCAGACGGCTTTGAAAGTAGCAAAGTTGCAATTGATCAAAGAATCTCAAAACGATCCCAGCTGGGCTTGTCCGATGTTAATAAAACATCCCAGCTTGTGAACAAGAAAAGACATCAAATCTCCTTTAAAATTTTTTTCCCTGTTTTTATTTAATTTATTCTTGCAAAAGGAATTCGTAAATTTGAGTTTTTTTTAAAATCTTAACTCCATTAATGGAAATCCTTTTAAATACTACCCCTTATAAAAATAATAGATATTTAGAATACTATAAAAAAAAGAGGAATAACGATGAAAAAAAACCTGATAGTACTTCTTATCATTTCGTTGCTTTTCATTTCAATTTTGCCGTTATTTAGTTTAAACTATCAGAACTCTGTAAATCGTGAAAAAATCAGTGATAATCATGATGAAATAACAATCAGTAGCGGAGATGCGGTTTGCGTAGAAGGTGCTGATCAAATCAATCCGGAACTTTGTAGCGATGGCGCAGGCGGAGCTATAATAACTTGGGAAGATTATCGAAATGGAATTGCGGATGCGAATATTTATGCGCAGCGGCTCAATTCAACAGGATCTGCTCAATGGACCATAAATGGCGTTGCAATCTGTACAGCAAGCAATGACCAAGAAAAACCCCAAATTTGTAGCGATGGGGCTGGCGGCGCCATCATTACATGGCAAGATTATCGAGGCATAAATCTTTATGATATTTATGTACAGCGGATCAATTCAGCAGGGGTAGTTCAATGGAACGGAAATGGCGTTGTGATTTCTACAGCAAGCAATAGCCAAGGAGATCCACAGATCTGCAGCGATGGTGCTAGTGGCGCTATAATCACTTGGTGGGATGAACGTGGAGGTTCCTCGGATATTTATGCGCAGCGAATCAGTTCTGGCGGGGTAGTGCAATGGACCGCAAACGGTGTTAGAATCTGTACAGTTACTAACCCTCAATTATATCCTAAAATTTGTAGCGATGGGGCGAGTGGCGCCATCATTATTTGGAGGGATATGCGAGGTGGAACTTATTTTGATGTTTATGCACAGCGGATTAATTCAGGTGGAGTAGGTCAATGGACTTCGAATGGAACTGCGATCTGTAAATTAAGCCAAGGCACTTCCCAATCTGCTATTCAAATCTGCAGTGATGGTGCTAGTGGCGCCATCATTACCTGGGAAGATAAACGAAGTGGATCTTATTGTGATATATATACACAGCGGATCAATTCAGCAGGGGTAACTCAATGGACTTCGAATGGAACTGCAATTTGCACGGCAAGCAATGACCAAGTGGGACCTCAGGTCTGCAGTGATGGTTCAAATGGCGCCATAATCACGTGGTGGGATAGACGGGGCGTAAATTATGATATTTATGCGCAGCGGATCAATTCAGGCGGAGTAGTTCAATGGACTCCAAATGGTCTTGCGATCTGTACAGCAAATGGTGATCAATCGTATCCAAAAATTTGCAGTAATAGTTCTGGCTTTGCCACCATCACTTGGCAGAGTGGAAATATATATGCGCAGCAGATTAATTCTATTGGATCAATCCTATGGGCAGCAAATGGTACTCCTGTCTGTATAGCTTCTGGCACCCAGCGGTATCCAAAAATTTGTAGTGATGGTGCTGGCGGCGCAATCATTACTTGGGAAGATCTACGAGGTGGATCCTATTATGATATTTACGCATTACCAATGCCTGATAAAAAGGCTCCAAGTTCATTTTCAATTTATTCTCCCCTCTCGTGGATTAACGATCAGACGCCAAGAGTGGTCTGTAAATTTTACGAGGACGGAATAGGTATAGGTAAATCGACAGTTCAATTTGCATATTCGACAGATGGATCTTCAACACCTTCAAACTGGGCTGCAGTTAATAATGTTTATGTTGATTCTGCATGCACTACGCCTGCATATGACGGTGATGTTGGGTGGCTATATGCTGTAGTTCTTAATGTTCCTTTTAATAAGGATTCAGGATCCTCAAATACAATTCGGTTCCGTGTCACTGATTTGATGGGTAATCAAGGTACTCAGGCCACTGCCTCAATTATAATGGTGGACTCCTCTCCCCCTGATTCCTTCTCGATAATTTCCCCGATAGGATGGGTGACTACCCAGACACCCACGGTGATTTGCAGGTTTAATGCATCGATAAGCGGAGTGGATGTTTCGACTGTTCAATATGCGTATTCTAAAACAGGCAGTTCAGCTCCCACGAATTGGGCAGCGGTAAATGGTGTTTATAAAGATGCAGTATGTACTATCAATGCTACCGATGGTGATACGGGTCTTATATACGCCAGAGTGCTTGCTGTTCCTTTTAATCAAGATTCAGGAACATTAAATACCATCAGATTCCGCGCATCTGATATGGCTACAAGTGTGGGCACTCAGGGCACCGCCTCCATAATACAAATAGACACCCTGCCACCAGGCTCTTTTTCCATTTATTCCCCGGTAGGATGGATCAATAATCAGACTCCAACAGTAATTTGCACGTTTGACTCATCAGCGAGTGGTGTAGATATATCCACGGTTCAATATGCGTATTCTAAAATAGGTAGTTCAGCTCCCACGAATTGGGCAGCGGTTAGTGGTGTTTATAAAGATGCCGCATGTACTATCCTTGCTATCGATGGTGATACAGGTCTTATGTACGCCAAGGTGGTAGGAGTTCCTTTTAATCAAGATTCGGCAACATTAAATACTATCAGATTTAGGGCAAATGATATGCTTACGCATCAAGGTATTCAAGCTGTTGCATCCATAATCCAGGTCGACACTGAAATTCAGAAACCCCTTGGGTTGACCGCCACGCCTGCTACCTGTACTGATGTCGATGATTTCAAAATAAATTGGACGAATCCAGCTGACCTATCGGGAATTGTTGGAGTATATTATAAAATCGGTCCACCACCAACTTATAATACAGAGGGCCTTTACGTTGAAGAAACGAATATTACCGAAATTTTAGGAATAATGGTAAGTATAGACGGAAATTATTCAATTCATATCTGGCTCGTGGATGCTGCGGGAAATATCGATTTTAATAACCACGTTACGACATACCTCTCTCTAAAATCAACGGAAGAAAATGGCGTTCCCCTCCCCTTTTCGATAGTTATCTTAGGACTCATTGTCATAGCAATTTCATTTTATCTCTTTAAATCTAAAAGACTGTTAAATCAAGACAATCCAAAAGTATAAACCTAAAATCAACGACCCGGTTTATATTTAAAGTTTAAAATCATATTTTTCTTTTTTTCCTTATTTTCTGAGTGTTTTTCGTGGTGTGGAAAATGTTTTTTACGCAACAATTGTATACATAAATTTAATTACTTTTCCATAGATCCCATAATTTATCCATAGATCCACTTGTTTTTACATACACTCACTATTTTTTTCAAGGTAACAATTGACGATGAGAATAAATCCTACGATCGCGTTGGTGTAACGATAGAATTAAATTTCAAGTAATAAGTATTCCTACAAATTTTGGGATAATGGATGACTTATGATTAAAATTCGAGATTATCAAAATAACGACTTCGAAGCAACGAAGAACTTAATGCGACAGCTAGTAAAATTATATAAAATCGATTTCGATGAGAAAATCTGGGAAATGACACTAAGACAACGGAAGTTCAGTCCACAACAACGAACACTTATTGCTGAATATGATAGCATTATTGCGGGAATGTGTTTCGTTGATGTTAAATGGAATGAAATCGGCTTTATCATTGGAAATATTAAAAATATTATTGTAGATGAGAAATATCGAAATAAAGGCATATCAATTGCCCTTATGGAAAAAGCAAATGAAATATTAAAAGATATGGCGGTAGATAAAATTCAAATTAATGTAAATATCGAAGTAAAAGAGGTAATTCCTCTATTTGAAAAGATGGACTATAAACAAGAATATATTGCTATGTCAAAAGTTATCAAAAAAGAAAAGGTCAAGTGATAAGTCAAATGGAAGGATTTGTTGATCCATATCTAGAAATCAAAATTCAAAAGGTCTTGAGGTATCTACCCTGCTCGGATTGTGGTGATTGTGAAGCCAAAGAATGCTTTGCCTTTGCCAAAGCCTTTATCAATAATTCGAGTATGATTTGTCCTCAGCTTACTCCGTATGAGCATGAATTGCTTTTCCTCTTAATCAATTATGAAGATTTTCTTTATCCTGTGGTCAGGAAATATATTAAAGAAAAAGATATAAAAACTTCGGCAATGATTGGAATAATCTCCGTGGGAACTCCTGATAAAAACGCGCCTATTGTCTTTACCTCCAATTCACTGTACGAACAGAGTATTTTAAATTCTTTATTGGAAACCGCGCGGATATCTTGTTATCTTTTAGCCGTGAATACTCACGGCATTTCAACAGGGGAAGCATTACTCAAGCAAGGGTTTTCCATATATACTATTAAG
>CAYGYC010000206.1:0-8279 GCA_964353755.1 uncultured archaeon
CTCATTTCAATTCTGAGTATTTTTTTTCTTATTATGGAATTCTCATTTTCCAATTGAATTAAAAGCAGAAACAGATATGCGCTATAATATATCTAATCCCCGCTGGAAAGCAGCTCCCGTGAAGCTGTATGCCTATCATGCCAACCAATGTGATATTAAGAAATGTACCGCCGTAAAATTGGAGAAGCATGGATTCATCAAATTAGCCCGTTTAAAACAGATTCCTAGGGGCGCCATTGCCTTAAATCCGTTTGCACTGAAATCGATTTCACAGGAGGATCGCCCCCAAATTATTGAGAAAGGGTTAGTCGGAATCGATTGCTCTTGGAAAAGAGTCGAGGAAATGCACGATTTGTTTGATTCTATGGGGCTCGGACGGTCACTGCCCTATCTTATAGCAGCGAATCCAATAAATTATGGAATTCCCACTCAATTGAGCACGGTGGAAGCCCTAGCCGCAGCCTTATTTATCGTTGGATTTTCAGAGTATGCCCAAACCATCCTTTCAATCTTCAAGTGGGGGCCCAACTTTCTCCAATTAAACGCAGAACCCTTGCAAAATTACGCTCAAGCAAAAACTAGTAAAGAAATCATTGAAATTCAGCAAAATTACCTTGATGAATAGCGTTTTACGATTAGATCCTTAATAAGAGGAATAAGAGGCGGATTAGAAGAAAAAAATTAATAATATCACCAAGCAAATTATTATAGGAGAACATCCTATTAGTTCCTTAATATTTAAATAGGAGGTGTGGATACAGTATTTAAATTATTAAAATAATTAGTTCTAAGAATGTGTGGAAAGGTGAGTATAATGGGGATTCTTGAATATAAGCAGGAATTTTATTTAATAGCAGATTTAAAAGATATTATGGATACCATCAAGAAGTGGTTGATAAAGAATAGATACAGGATTAAAGAAGAAGTACTAGGTATGTATATAAAATCTATGGCAGGTCACTTTTTGGGAATCACGGATAGGGGGACCAAGCGATGGCTTGAAATTCACCTGAATCATCTCCCTACTGGTAATTTTGTCCAAATTCACGAGAAAGTTATAGAGGGAGGGTTTATGACAGGCGATCTCATCAAAGAGGAGGTACTAGCCTTAACTAGATTTGTAAAATCATATTTTCCTCTTAAAAGCATTCTCCAAGAACTAAATACGAAAGACCCTTCTGCGCCCGAACCAAGCGAATCTTTTAAGTTTTGTATTTACTGTGGGGGTAAGATACCCGCTGTTGCATTATTTTGTGAAAAATGTGGGGCTAACTTAGAATAAATTTTTAAAATTCTTTAAATAAATTAGGGAAAAATTTTATCTAAGTGATAAGGTATGCCTCCAACAGGGCATAATCGCCGTTTATTTTACCGGAATGGCTCAAGGACATAGTTTTTATATTTTTTTAAAAATTTTAAAACATTAATTAATAGAATAATAGTATCTCTTTTAATGGAATTCTAGGTAGATTTATATTAAAGTAAAATTAAGAATATTTTACCTCAAATGGGAGGTATAATAATTGGAAGGAAAATTATGAGTAGTGCAAAAATCAATGCTAAACAACCTACAAGTTCTAAACCATCTTTAACTATTTCAATTTTAGAGGAAGTGCCAACTGAATTTATACCACGTGAGCAATTACTTAGAAAAGTAGCATATTATGAATTTCCACATACTATTGTGTTATCAAAGGGGTTCCAATCAGGATTTACGATGCATACGATTTTAAAACATATAATTCAAGATCACGGTTATGAGATGAAAAAAGTTCAACATTTAATTAATAAATCAATTTCCGGAGAAGAATATTTTATGTCAGGGGGATTCTATGGTGTTAGAACAGTAGAGGAAAAGCGGCGTAAAGGAACGAGTGCCTCAAAGTCTGATACCAAGGGTATTACGGGTACGTCAAAGCTAGCTGAAAAAACGACTGTTGAGTTTTGGTTGAGTTACATTGGATCATTACATACATATCAAGTAATAAAAAAGATCCGAGAAGAAGGAAAGGGTATTTCCGAGATTCATTACGATGGAACTGGAATGCAAGTAAAAATTATGATTGCCATAGATTATAAGAAATTAATAGCTAAAGAATATGCATCTACAGACTTTGATTTCTTTAAAAAAATAATTCCAAGCCTTGCATCAATAAATTTACTTTCAATGGATGTTCAATTCTCCAAAGAACCTTATTTAAGATTTGTATCAGGAAGTATGCCATGGATAGATCCGCCTGATGCTAAAATTATAACACCAGCAATTACAGAGAAACATAAAAAAGAAATAGAAGACCGATTCCCATTAAAATATGAGGAATAACTATCGTAAAAAAACTCCTCTAAATTAACCCCTATTTTTTTTATACGGCCTCAAATAATAAATCCAATATAATTTAATTAATGATTTCTGAACTGTCCTTAAACAATGTTGATAATTGTATAGAAAAATGATGCTATGAATGATAAAGCAGACAACCAAAAAAAGAAAGAAAAACAATCATTTAAGGAATATTTTGATAAATGGAGTCAAGCACATGGTGATTCTACTCTCAGTAGTCGACACATTTATTATTATTGGCTGCGACTGGCATATTATATAGCAAAAAAGTTAGATAAAATTGGAATTACCGCTAATCAAGCTAGTTATCTCGGGGTCTTTTTTGCGGCATTAACGATCCCCGTTTATCTCTTTTGGGTTCCGATGACTCAAATCTTTAACACGGCGGTTATTTCGGGAATAATTTTAACTATATTCATAATTTTTTGTGGTTTGATGGATAATGTCGATGGGGCATTAGCGCGGATGCAAGAGTCAGAGAATAGAGCGGGGGAAGTC
Organism: uncultured archaeon; assembly: GCA_964353755.1. Classification (GTDB taxonomy): domain Archaea; phylum Asgardarchaeota; class Lokiarchaeia; order Helarchaeales; family HEL-GB-A; genus CAYGYC01. The sequence continues at coordinate 2,840 of CAYGYC010000206.1, forward strand.
CATGATTTAATTGCTGACCGTTTAAGTGATATCTTTTTAATTATTGGACCTTTAATTGCTGGATTGGCTTCCTTGCCTATAGGTCTAATGGCTCTATTTTCAATAATACTCTTCGAAATTTATCGTTCTTTTCACATAAGCATTGGAATTGAAATGGTTAAATCGCTAGTAGAGCGCCAATGGAGAATTTTTCTTCAAGCAATCTATGTCTCCTTTTTTTCTATCGCCATTTCCTTCTGGAATTGGATTGGGGTAAAGATAGAACCTATTACTCAAAGTACCGGTTTAATTTTAAATTATACTGTAATGTATCTCTTTATAACTGGTTTATGTATAGCCTCCCTGATTTATACAATATATAAGGTTCGCCAACATGATCTAGGCACTACAATTCTGAATATTGATTCTTTTGAAAAGGATAATAATAATCATGATGAATAATAATCGATTACCTGAAAGGGATTCAAGGCAATTCTCTATCTTATATACAGAAATTTGTGCTACATTCGGTTTATATAGACCGAATAATAAATGCCTATCACTTATTGAAAAAATTGCCAGAATTATGGTACGAATAGGATTCGGCGCTCATATTACAGCATTACTTTCATCCATCATGCTTGTAATGGCTCTTCTATTTTTCTTCATCAATTTAGCTATAAACCTTTCCATCGCCCTTATTTTCTGCTTTATTTTTGCTTGGGTGGGATTACTTGAAATGTCTATTGCCATTTCTGTTATCCAGATTAATCTAACCCTTAAATTTATTAATACTATAAAACTTTTGGGTTATTCTGGCGATATTATTTTATTGATTGCCACATCAATTGTAATTAAAACAGGAAATGCCTTTTCTGTTTTAATGATTCTGTTTGCCGGAATTGCGATATGTATGTATGAATGGATCATTATTGTAAGTCTTAGATTATCTAAACCCGTAAATGTTCTCTTAGGTTCACGTATAAGTCGCTGTATTGCCAGCTCTGGAGTAACCCTAAGTCTTCTTCCATTCACAGATATATTTAGTAGCGATATTATAATAGGAATTTCTTGTACCAGTATCGCCATTGTTTGTGGCTTGGGTGCCACTATAGGGTATGCACGACTATCTACGAAGCTAAATCATAACAATAAACTATAAAATGATTTGATTCCAGATACAATTTGATATGATCTATTAGATCCTAAAACAACATTATAATTTGAAGTGGTCTGATGTGAGTCGAGTAGGCCCTTTTCTGTTCAGGAATTCCAGTCGCCTGAAAATTCCTTGATGGTATCTATCTAAGCGCCCTACCCGTTCCTCGGCTAGGCTCCTCATGGGAATCATTTTGGGCTTGCTCCCACGATCATGAGCTGTTTCAACGGTTCCATACATCTCTTCAACGGGTTAACTCAACCTCTGTCGCCAAAGGTCTTCTCGAAAATATTTCTCTGCCGCTTCATCATCATCTGATGTATGGGCGTGTCATTTCTGATCTCAGAGGAAAACTCTCGCCTTGTAACTACGTTACCTCGTTGCCTAGATGGGAGAAGGGACCTTCCTCAGACGAAATTCGTCCGGCGACCATCCATGACCCGCATCAGACCACATATAATTTAAGTTGAAGATTCTTATAAATGTCCTCTTAGGATTATATATCTCCATTAAAATAATGGAATCCTGAATACTGAAAAAATACCCATTCCGTTATTGAAAGGCTATTTTTCCCAGTAACGGGTGCTTCTATGGACCTCTTAATCAAAAATAGTAAAATGGTTTATACCGCGCAAGGATTTAAAACCGTTGATATTGTAATAGAGGACGGAAAGATACGGGAACTTACCAACAACGCATCATCTGAAGCCTTTGATAAAATTATCGATGCTTCTAACAAAATTATCATACCCGGGGTCATTGATCTGCATGTACATTTTTATGAGGGGCGCGAAACTTGGTTTTCAGGAACCGCATCTGCTGCCGGCGGTGGAGTGACGACTGTTTTTGAACAGCCCTTTTCTGACCCGCCTACCTTGTATTTAGAATCTTTAAAACTAAAAATAAAGGGAGCCAAAAGGGAAGCTTTGATAGATTTCGGTTTTCACGGCGGCGCCACACCGATTAATATCGATCAAATTGAGATTCTGGCGAGAAATGGCCTACGTACCTTTAAAATTTTCCTTCCGGAGGTTTCTCCGGACTTCCCTGGTCCAACCGATGAGGATTCCTATCTTGAACTACTCTATGCTATCAACAAGGCAAATAGCATGGCATTCATCCATGCAGAAAATCGCACTGCCATAGAACAAGGACTGAAAAAAGCATTAAACGCTGGAAAAGTTCAGCCGAAAGATTTCCCAGCGTCCCGCCCTCCTATGGCAGAAATTGAAGCAGTTTCCCAATCTCTTTTACTGGCAGCCCTTGCAGAATGCCCCATTTACTTTGTGCATTTAAGTACCGGCACGGCCGGTCAAATTATTGCCACCGTAAAAAGCAAGCAACGGGTCTTTGCCGAAACCTGCCCCCAATATTTAATATTTGATGAGACCATCTTTGAAGAGAAAGGTCCGTATGCGCGGGTTATTCCACCTATGCGCCCTAAAGCGGAGGTGGATAAATTATGGTGGTGCCTGCAAAACGGGATCATCGATACAATAGGTACAGATCATTGTGCTTATCCCAAATTTGAAAAAGAAAGAGGATGGCATAACATTTTTCTCGCGAATAACGGCATTCCAGGACTTGAAACCTCATTACCTTTAATGCTAACTCTAACCCATCAAAAGCGTTTGGATCTTGAACGACTCCTTCAGTTAATGTGCGTAAATCCCGCGAAAATTATGGGTTTATATCCGAAAAAAGGGTGTATTCAAGTAGGAAGTGATGCAGATTTAACCATTATCGATTTTAACAAGAAAGCAAAAATCACCATTGATGAACTGCATACAAAGAGCGAATTCACGCTTTACGAAGGATTAGAAGTGCAAGGTGTCCCAGATATGACTATTTCACGCGGAAAATTAGTTATGGAAAATGGCTATCCAGGAGAAATCCTAACGAGTAATAAAGGTTCGGGGGAATTTCTAAGTATTTCAGCGCTGTAGAGATCCTATGAATTATAGAGTTCCCGTATCACCAAGAATAACAATAGGACGAAAAGAACCTGCGCTGGAATAAAAATCCAAGAACCTATTCCCATTACAATATCCTGGAGGGTAAAAATAATACCGATCCCCAATAAAAAGATTAATCCAAAGGAAAATGCCATCTTGCGCATCTCTCATTCGCTCCGTTGTCAACTTTCCGAACATGTTTTATTATCTTTCAAGGAGAAAAATATTTTATCTTACTTACTAGTAATTATATTAAATATATGAATTGTCCAGGAATGAATGATAGTAAAAAACACGGTGAAATATATGCAGAAGAGTGATATTGAACGGCTCTGGGAATTAGAAGTCGCGAAGGTTAAACGGATCCATCAAAAAGAGATATCGAAAGGTGATTTGTATATCACTGCACTAGATTATAATGATGAGATTATCATTCTTCGGAGCAAAATCGAGGCACTCTCCGATACGGGGATAATTGTAATTGCCAATCCCGATCGCGCCGAGAAAGATGGCGAAATGTATCAACTCTTAGACCTAGATTGTTTGAAGCTGGTCATTTTCAGTTACGATCTTACCGAAGATGCCATAATGGAACTCCTAGAGATAGAAGAAGAAATTGAAGAAGAAGAAGAACCCGAAAATGAATATGTGGAAGACTAATTGAGCCGCCTAATTAACATTCAAATCGAATCAAAAACCATAGAATTTTTTCAAAAGACGCTTGTTACTTGGTTTGAAAAGCATGGGCGCGACCTGCCATGGCGAAAAACCCGGAATCCCTATCATATTCTCGTTTCAGAATTCATGCTTCAACAAACTCAAGTGGTCCGCGTTGAAAAGGAATATTATTTTCAATTCCTAGAGAAGTTCCCCACCTTCCAAGATTTAGCCAATGCTTCAGAGGAAGAGGTCCTTCAGGCGTGGGAGGGCCTCGGCTATTATAATCGCGCAAAAAATCTCCATAAAATCGCTAAAATTATAGTTTCGGAATATAATGGCGAGTTTCCTACGGATTATAATAAAATACTAAACCTTCCTGGAATTGGAAAATATACGGCAGGCGCAATCTTATCTTTTGCCTTTAATCTCGACTATCCCATCGTAGATACGAATGTAGATCGCATTATTAAACGAGTTTTCCTGCACAAACATAAAATCAACTCCCCCGCAAAATTAGAAAAAACAATTTGGGAGATTACGGAAAAAATATTGCTCCGTTCCAATGCATGGACCTTCAACCAAGCCATTCTCGACTTGGGCGCCTTAATTTGCATTGCCAAAAAACCCAACTGCAATATCTGCCCCATGCGACCCATTTGCCAATATTATCAGACTAAAATTTCCAAAAAGGACAACATTCTTTTTTGGGTCAAATCTTAGCTCATTTTCCCCTATTTTTTATAATTCTAATTCCTTGAATTTCATTTCTTTTCACTCATTTTAATGAAATTTATAATTTATAAGGTATATTGCTTTATATACTTCTAAGACTATTATTAAATGAGAAAATTACATATGAAAGGCGGTAAGAGTGGAATTAATACAAAAAGAAAGGTTTATCTTTAGTTGGGTTTTTTTTGCTCCAGGAGTGGTCGGATTAATTATCACTATTCTCATGCATTTTGGTTATATAATGCAAAAATTAAGTGGGGTTGATTTTATCCTCTCAGTAATATGGACGGTATTATTGTTAGCTGAAGGTTCGGGTTTAATGATTTTAACCCTTCTTGGAAAATATCAAAAGTCTAAATATCCAAGATTTTCTAAACGTTTGACGATTTTCATAATAACGCTTTTTTCTGTATTGGGAGGAGCCTTTATGATTCTCTTCTTCACTGTATCTTCATTTTCAATCATATTCTCAGTTTGGATGTGGAGTATAATGGGACATTCTACATGGTATTACTTTAATCAAAAAGCGTTTGAGAATAAGTCTTTTAAATAGAAGTTTTTTTTTTTCAACCGATGGGTTGTTGGAAAAGGGCTATAATCCTTAAATTAACTCATTTTTCTATTCTTCAATAGAGAGTAAGCGACTTTGTCTCTTACTAATGAGTTCGAGGAAGAGGGCATCTCGTTTAAAGGCATTCTCTTCTTCTACAGTTTGGTGATAAGCCAGGGTATAGACAGTTTTTGTTTTGATCTTAGTGCTTCTGATCCTGCCGATGCTCTGCTCATAGCGAATTAAACTCACGGAGGTCCCATAATACACTGCCACATCAGCCTCAGGTAAATCTGTCCCCTTCTCAATCAAACGCTCTGAGGCGAAGAGAATTTTACTAGTCCCTGCCTTAAACTTCATCAGTTGGGTATGTTGCAGCTCGCCATCCATTTTACCATGCACGAA
>CAYGYC010000207.1:0-8239 GCA_964353755.1 uncultured archaeon
CATCACTCAATTCATAAATGGCTGCAAACTGTTGGCAGGATCTATACAGAAAAAAAGGACCATACGGCGCGTATTCCTCGGCCACCGGGTTTGCTCGCGTAATAATCTTCACCAGCGTTTGAATTATCTCGTTATTGAGCTGTTGGATTTCACCAATATCGTTATTTGCCTTTAAGATGGTTAAAGCGCCCACATAGAATTCTAATCCTTTCTCAAAAGTCTGTTTATTGCCAGTATCTGCCCCATTCAGCAGAGATACGCGCATCCCATTTTGGAATCGCCTCACTGCAACGAGATAATTAGTATCCACTGCCCCTTGGGCACCCGGTTTCATTCGGGGCTTCAGAACATCCTCAAATCGCACTTCTAAATTCGATAATTCTTGGAGGACATTCTCGACCTCATTTTCCAGCTTGGATACCTCATCATCGTCATTAGCAGGCATGCTCTATACCCTGAATTGTGCTTAGAAAAATATTATCTTCCCTTCAATAAACACTTTTTCCTTCATCAGTTTCCCTCCCACTTGCAATGGAACCATTCGCGAGGAACCTTTCGAGGAAGACGATCTGGAGGAATGATAGCGATATAATAAATAAACTAGAAGGGCAATCCCAACCTTTATGGACACTTCAAAATCCACCTGTTTGTGCTACTCTTGCTTTCTTTTATGCCCCCTTTCAAGTCGGTCATAACATAATAAACTATTTTTTCTCCTTTCTTGCTGACCTCGTGGATGATGTCGATCAGGATGATCAACAGGGACATATGAACATATCATATAATCTAACCTTAAAATCATATAAAATTGTAACTGCAAACAAAAAATTTATGTGAAATAAGCCGACCTTTCCTTATTTTCTTTTAAATAGAAGAAAATTTCCCCTACTTTTACTCTGAATCGCAAATAGCCGTGAAACAATGTCTCCCTGTGTTGCGCCATTTGGTTATTCAGAGCGTAATCTTCTTCTTAATCTTTAATATAGTTAGGAGACCCAATAAACCAAGGATAGTTTGGAAGATCGGAAATCCTGGAATTCCGCCATGCCATGAATAAGAGGGGATAATTATGGTAGTGAGAAGCGTTGAGTGGGTAGTATTCCATCCTGAACTAGTGCAGACACATGAGAGATTCACGGTGAGATAAATGTTATCGAGGGATTCAGTTACATTTTGTGCGCACATTGGGAATTCATAGAGCTCACGGGATGTTTCGTAGCTACTAGTAGTATCGCTTTTATATCCGAATGCAATGTACTCGGTCCCATTATATGTAATAATGACATCATACATGAGATTACCCTTGGTATTAGTCAGGTAATAATCCGTCAGGGTGTAAATATTCGCGGTCAGGCTAATTGTGGCGTTCCCATTGTGGTATCGCTCATATATTATGCGAAATACAAGTTGATAAGGACTTGCTGCAGTATCAAAGGTGCTCAGAATGAACTCCCGGCAGTATCTTCCCGTTGCCGAGCTATTATGTGGCTGGAGCCAAGGTATATTGCTTGTTTGCATTTCGTTCTGATACCGTAGGGTGTTATTGTAAATACTATCAACTCCAACACCCCCTCCTGCAATGGGTCCAATCCCATTAAGATACAATGTATTATTATAGATCTCATTGTCTTGGTCTAGTGTATAGATGTAGATCCCATATCTGAAATTTCTGATTAGTGTATTATGATAAATAGTATTATTTCCATTCCCCCAAGACATTTCAATCCCATAATACTCATTATGATGGCAGTAGTTATCAGTAATGTTAGAATAATACGAATTTCCTATCATAATGCCAGCGCGAGAATTTTCTACTTCATTATTTCTAATAACATTTTCAGTAGAGCTACTAGATTGAATCCCAGTGGAAGAATGTCCGTTCGCATAATTATGCATTACCGTGCAATAATAAGAATTCTTAAGAGATATTCCCCAGATCTCATTCCATATTTTACAAAGGGATACGGTATTATTATGAGATTCATCAATATAAATTCCATAGACAAATCGATATACCGTGTTATTAAGGAGAATCACATTAGAGACATTATTTAGATAGATGCCCTTTCCGGAGCTGGCATCATTCCGCATAATGGTACAGTTGCGTATGATTACATGGGCGGATGTATGCTGGAGTTGAATCCCATATGAACCTGATGTAGAGATAGACCAGTTTTCAATGATATACGGATCCGATTTAGTTCCAAGCGCGCCCTCATTTATTACGCCATTTGTAGCCGTGAACTCACCATTTCCTGTTATGGAAATGGGTGCATGCGGACTTATATGAGTGTTTATTGGAGAGTTATTAGTATTTGAATATTTTTCATAATGAGCATGGAATTGAAGAAGTAGAATCATTATTAGAAAACAATAAATACTCAAAAACACAAGAATTTTGGTAACTTTTTGACAAGATAAGTGCATAATCTCATTCCCTTACATAATTCTTTTTAATCACCTGTTGGTTATAGTTATACTTATCTATTATTAGAGTATTTTTCTTTTAATTAGTATTATAAAATTAAAAAATTAACGTTTTTTTTCATATCGATATTATACCTAGTAAATTCTCCAGCTCAGATGAACGCTTTGCATATTTATATCACTTCTCTTAATAATTATGTCACTTTAAAAACTCTTTTTTGGGTTCACAAAATCATTCCACGCGCTATCGAAATTGTCGAGCAATTAAATAGGAAAGGCATGAATGAATGTGAATTAAAAAAAGCGGAGAATCACCAATTTTGAGTGAAATTAGGATAGATGAATAAAAAAAGAAGAAAATTACTGGGTTTGGGCAATTAATTCGAAGCCTTCCGCGTTGGAGAGGACGGGATCTTTAGGAATGATAGCTTTATCGCCTTCAGGCACTAATTTACGAGCGATAATTTCCGAACGGATTTGTTCGCCGAAGGTGTGCGCGCCTCCGCCGCACACAATGTAATATTCAACGAATGCATCAGGTGGCAAGGTTCCAATTAGGCGCATTACTTCATCAAGGATAATTTTGGCGATTTGAACGGAGTAATGACTCTTCAATGCCCCGATGTCGTAATATTGGCCGCCGAGCATGATCGAATTTTTTCCTTTACTTATGGCCGTCATCAAATCGAATGGTTTAATAATAGCACCGGTTTTATCTCCCAGCGCTTTAGCCATGCGCACCGTCAAGGTATCGGTGGCTTCCACCAGACTTCCGGACGCGGTCCGCATGGGGCGCCCCTGATACATGGTAAGAATATCGGTCGTCCCATGTCCAATGTCGATAATGACCGTATCTACCGCTGTTTCTTCCCCTCGCTCTTTGAGAATCTTATAATATGTGCCGTAAGGTTCTGGCATCACGACCGTTTTCAGCACTTTTGCTCTAAAATTATAAGTTTCTTGGGTACTATCATTTCGCACATTGATCTTTAATTCACCTTTCAACATGCGGCTCAATGACTTCATACTGTCAATGCTAGTGGCAACTGGCAAGCCCGTGCCAATAACGAACTCTTGTTCTGGTCCATCCATCAAGAGGGATAAGGCGGCTTTTACTCCGATGAAGGCGTTCTCCGCACTTTTCATTTGCCCTTCCGCAGCCAATGCTAACCGGACTTCACTTTGAAGGCGCGCTAATTCGCCTACATACCATTCCGTATTGCCTTCTATTAAAACTAGGTTGTGTTCCAGCGTTTTATCAATTGTCATCCCCTCCCAGCCAGGATTTGGTTCTCCGATGATGCTGGGAATAAGGATTTTTTTTTCACCACAACAGATTTTTACCGTTGATGTCCCTAAATCCATTCCGACGTAAGTTACCATTATTCTCACTTTAAAAATTTATAGATAAATATCGTACATCCCTAAAATATTAACATTCTTATTTTGAGCTTTGTCATGAAATGCGATAATAATCATAAAATTCTTCGGAAAGCGAAAAGAACTAAGCGTTTCTGATTCGATTATTGTACAATAATGCCCTAAAAAGAATTTCTTGAAAATTTCTTATCCAACTAAACAATCTAGAATCAAATAAGCCATTAAATTCCCTATTAAGAGAGCTTTTTTAATCCTTTTTTTATAAATTTGAAAAACACAAAGATTTTAATGAGCTTGCTTTGTTTAAATTTGTATAATTGTTTAGAGGTGTTTAATTATGACTGAGATAGAGTTATGGGCTGCTGAACTTGAACGATGGGCAAAGGAGCTCGACCAAGCAGCGCAAGAAGGCGAAGTTGAGATTCAAGCCTGCGAAGGCGCCCTCCGAGAGACCGAACTTGGCGAAAAGGATTTACAAACTTGGGAGACAAATGCGAAAAACTTAATAGGTAAATATAATAAGCTGCAGGGAAAAGCGGAAAATTGGGTTAATAAAGGGAAGAATTTAATTGGAAAAGCCAGTGGGTGGATGAAAAAACTACAAGGGAAAGCAGAACAATTCGCGAAATGGAATGCCTTACAAGGAAAAGCCAAATCATTGCAACAAAAATGGGCAGATAAATTAAACCGTTGGAAAGGTAAATATGGGAAATGGGGAAATCACGCGAAAGGTCTCACAGGAAAACTCAAACAATGGGGCGATTTCAACAAAGGGCTAAAAGCTTTACAAGGAAAAGCAAAAGAATTAATGAATAAAGCCAAAGGATGGGCAAAAGAATTAAAAGATACCGCAAAAGGACTTTTGAATAAAGCAAAACAATGGAGCCAAAAACTGCATAATCAATTGAAGGATAAAATACAGGCTTTTATCGCAAAGGGGAAAGGAATGATAAAGGAAGGCAAAGGCTTACAAGGAACACTTAAAGAGATGAAACAAGTTACAAAAGAGTGGATAGCCAAATTGAAAGAAGACCAGCGTCAAGATGATTCAGAAGACGAAGAAAGTAAAGAAAGTGAAGAAGAATCTGAAGATATAAAATGGGAAAGAGAGTTTGAAAAGGAAGACGCTGAAACTAAACGCTGGTATGCTGAAACAAGCCGAACCAGTTAACTTTTCTTTAATTAGGAGGTGATAATAATTTTAATCATTCCAATCGGCATAGATATCGGTGGAAATGTCAAGATCTCCAATGGAAAACAGCAATTTAATATTCCGAGTATCATTGGCACCCCAAATCCCGGTTGGAGTGGCATGTCCCAGAATAAAGAATGGGCGGAGAATTTAATCTTAATCGAAGAAAAAGAAACCTTTTATATTGGCGAACTGGCCCGACTTCAGAGTGAAATTAAGAGATTAATTGTGGAAAAAGGTAAAATAGAGAATTTGGATGATGTATTTCGGATTATTAAAGCCATCTTAGCTATGTCAAGTATACAGGATGGACAACAACTCGTAATTGCCACGGGAGTTCCAATTTCAACGAATATGGAATTAATGAAACAGTTGAGTGCGACATTAAAGGGGACCTATAATGTTCATATTCGTAATGATGCCACCTCTGAAGAGAAGCAACTTTCCTTTCAAATTTTAAAAGCGTTGGTTTTACCAGAAGCCTATGGAAGTTATTATTATGTTGTTTCTAAATCAGAACAACAAATTGCTGCGGATGCAATTGTCGTTTCCTTAGATTATCTGACGGAAATTCTCACTATTTATCAGGGAAAACCTATGCGCCGCGCTTCAGGCAATTTAATGGATGCTTCGCTAGCTGTTTTAGCTAATAAAATCGCCCTGTCCCTCCAAAAAGCCACCGGCCATATTATTAGTCCCCTGGAGCTGCTCCCCAACCTTCAGCAAAATAAGAACCAAGTAAATGTTAAGGGCCAAGTGTATGATATTACGGAATCGAAAGAATACTATATTCGGGAAATTGGGCGTGTGATTGCCGACCAATTAAAAACCCTAATCAGTTCTATGCCCTATGATGCCCAAATTAACCATTATATCATAACTGGTGAAGGTGTTAAACTGTTTTGGAAAGAAATTGAAATGCATCTCTTGGAAGAAGGGATCATTGAGGCTCAGGATCTGGCAAAGGTGATCATTCCCGAAAATCCGCTCTTTACAAACGTGATGGGATTTGAACTTTTAGCTAGTAAAACATTAATTCGAGGGTCTATATAATAATACCCGAGGTGTAAAGTGCATGTCGCTCGATGGATCCATAACAACAGAAATAGGAGCGTTGAAACGGAAAGTGAAAGAGGTCATCGGCGAAGTCAATGCACTGAAAACCCAATTGGAACATCATGAAATTTCATTAGAAGAATTTCGCGGAAAAAAAGAACTCCTCGAGAACCAATTGCGTGAAATCTTAGAAAAAATTTCGCAATACAAAGAGACGGGAACTGCAGATAATCAAAAAGATGCCTCACTGGCTGAAGAAACCAAACGATTGATGTATGAATTTCAAACCGAGTTGGCTGAAAAGATCTCTAAACCAAAAGTCTATCTTTCGGCAAGTCTCGTCGATCATTTCATTTTTGAAATTGATTTTACGAATTACCCCGAAAAACCCGAGCTGATAACGCCCGATTCCGTAAAAAAATTGTTTAATGTGCCCTTTGAGAAAAAACTTTCCATTTTAACAAATTGGGATCCCCAACATCCTCCACATATCACCGAAATATTCTATGAAATTGAAAGTACTTTTTTGAAAATATTCCAATCGGATGAAATCCTGGAAACGAATCTCAATCAAGAGCGCATACAAAAAATCTTAACCCGGCGAAAACTCCTAGCGGCCACGGAATATGAACTGGAATCAAATAATACCAAGAAAGCGATTGAATATTATCAGGATATAATAAAACTCAGTTATGAATTAGAAGATTATGAGCGCGCCGATAAATTTTCCAAATTGATTGCTGAACTCAAGAAAACGCTTGAAAGCACAGAATAGGTAAGGGGCTATTTTGATTTCTTATATCCTTTTAAACTTATATATCTCCTCTTTTATTTGGAGTAAACGTTAATAGTTCTTCGTTGGGTCAATGGTTATAAATTCAAAGCCTTTATAAGTTATCATTTCCTTAATAAACATAATATTACTAGGACTTAATGAATGTGGGGTAAATTATGGACCAAGATGATACGGCCATCGGTTTAGGGGTGCCTTTTCTAATTTTGATCTTTCTTACGTGGATTAATACATCAGGTCATATCGATAGCTATCCCTTTTTTCCTTGGATATATGTAAGTTGGGGTGGATTACTCATTGTGATTGGGTGTTTACTCCTAATTCCCGTCTTCATTCTTACTATTATTTTTATAACTTCAAATGGAAACACATCTGAATCGGTAGCCTTTGGATTTGCAATTCCGGCATGGTTGCTTATCATTAGCGGGACAACCATTGGGATCTATTATACCAGCTCGAGCTTCTTAACTCCCGTCCTCTTCTTTGTCTTTATCTGCCCTCAAATTGTTCTCGGAAGCGGGTTATTCGCCAGACGGAATTATAGTGTGTCGCCCATGCGACAATCAACCCCAAGTCAATTTCATAACCCCTACTCTCAACGCCAAGCCATTCCAAATAGGCCATTATCCCAACCTCCAAACAGGAGTGGAACAAATATGATCCCCAATGAAGTTCGGTTAGCAAGCACTTATGGACAGTCGATTAAGAGATGTGTGCAATGCGGGAATACTCTCGATGTCAAGACGAAGGTTTGTTTCTTTTGTGGAGCAACACAAGCTGAAGAGCGCGTGATGCCTCCGACATACAGTATGCCTCCACCCCAAATCCCTCCCGTACCAACGCCGCCCCAAAGAGGTAGAGAAGAATTTAACTTCTGTCCCAATTGCGGCGCACGAATTAGGCGAGGAAACATGTTCTGCACGCAATGCGGATCATCTCTAGAATAATCAATTCCTTCTTTTTTCATTCCCAATAAAAATTAGACAATTTTTCTTCCACAATTACCGCAAAAAGAAGTTCCTTGCATCGAGGGGTAGCCGCATTGAGCACAATAAGTTTGCTCAGGTTTAAAAAAGGAGTAGCCACATTGGGCACAGAACTGGATATTTGAGGGATAGGAACTTAAATCCGTCTCACAGACGGGACATATTTTGAATTTGGCATCCGGGGTAATCGCTTTGAAGGTGAGTTTATCCACGGATTCGATAAATTCTAGGAACTCTGAGTTAATTGTAGAGGAGAAATTAATTTTATCAAAATATTCGAACCATATTTCTAAATATTTCTCTCTTAATTTTTCGAGTTTTTTTGGAGATAATTTTTCTGTAGGCTTGGAATCTTGCCGTAAAGACCTCCAGAGTGTTTTTTTAGTTTCCCAATCCGTTTCACTG
>CAYGYC010000208.1:0-8224 GCA_964353755.1 uncultured archaeon
GAAAGGATTGGCGCCCCTGGCGTGACTCGAACACGCGGCACACGGATTAGGAATCAATTCTTTTATCTCTCCGAGCATTCAAAAGACTCAAATAAAATCAATGGTTTGAATAATACCATGTCTCTTTTTTGATTGTCAAGAAGGTTGGAAAATGTTAGTGTTTTTTAGGAAGATTCTGAGGTGATGGGCACAGAATCGGGCACAGGAGTCAGGCTCAAACGATGAAAAGAGGCTTCTGTAAAGGTCAGGATTAAGATCAAGAAAGTAGTACACACGGATTTTTTTGCGTTGTGTGCCTAATTAGACTGTGCCCGATTCTGTGCCCAAGAAAAAAGGGGGCGTACATGGATTTTTCTGACAATGCACATTGAACGATTTACTCCTTTATTATGGGAGGTTAGCAATTTTTGAAAATCTGCGCTTTTGGAAAACTTTTGTAGGATTTTTGACTGTGCCCCCGCTGTGCCCGTAGCATTTTGAAGCCCCTACCCTTCCAGAGGGGAAAAGGTTCAATCCTCATGACCTGAAAATTCACGTTTCACCTTTTTTTATTGACAAGGGTATCAATTGATACTAAAATATGGATATCAGACCGACACACAAAGAACTTACACGTAAGATCAAGCAGGCTGTCGAGGCAGTTTCCGAGGATAGAATTTGTATAGTGGATCAGGAAATTCTTGCTCGGGATGCTCTTGAATTGGGATATCGAATTTCGGACCTTTCGGATATCCTAATTGAAGTATTGTCGGCAATATCGCCAAGGGATTATATTGGTCACCAGCCACCCGAGAAGTCTTACGAAGACAAGATTAAGGGGATTGAGCTGTTTATATTCAAGACTTATTCTCAGGTATTGGGTTGTCATATTTATCTGAAATTCGGCCTTAAGGAAGAATTTATCTGGATAGTTTCTCTCCATGAATTTGAAAACAAAGGAGGAAACCATGAAATGCCTAAATGGTCATGAGAATGTATTGTTAAGGAAAGTAAATAAGAGATTAGAATTTCGAGGTATTGAAATAAGTGTTCCCGTTGATCAGTATCGCTGTTCTACCTGTTCTATTGAGTTTGGCACTGTAGAACAAACCGCTAAAATTCAAAAGGCGATTGCGGAGGCATATCGCAAAAAAGTGGGCCTTCTCACAGGAAGAGAGATTGTCGAGAAAAGAATGAAAAAGGGTTTTACCCAGGATAATCTTGCAAGGCGTATGAATGTAGGAATAGCAAGTATTAAACGATGGGAAACTGGATCTATTCAAAGCAAATCAATGGATCAAGCCTTACGTTTGGCATTGACCGGTCAAATTTTAGGAGATAGTTGCACAGGAAACAAAGTAATTTCGCTTGTCAGAATAAAGGCGGTTTTAAAGGAATTTGAATCTACTTTGGGAAGGTCATTGCTGAAAGAGGGAGATAAATTGCTATATTCTGGTAAATATCTGTGGTATGCCGATATGCTTAATTTTAGAGAAACGGGAGAAGGATTAACAGGCGCAGCCTACGCCGCATTACCTCAAGGGCCACAACTAAATAATTACAGGGACCTAATTGGTGAAATAATTAAATCCGATGAGAGGAACGCCGAACCATTTAGTAAGGAGGAAAAAAGGATAATCGCCAGGATTGCACGTAAATTTCCCAAGAATCAGGATATTTATAATGCCGTGCATAAGGAAATAGTCTGGAGTGAAAAGCCTTCAGGAGCGAATATTCCTTATTCCGATTCAGACCGATTGACTCAGATATAAACTTATAGGAGCCTCCATAGGGCAACGTACCCGACAAGCCGGGAAATTCTCACCCGGTTTGGAGGCCTTAACTTTAGAGGGCCATAGAGGAGTGGCAATGGAAAAGAGGGTTGTTAGATGCGCCTTGCAGAATAACAAAACAATTTATGAAAGCGAATGTAGCAAATGTCATGTAAGGAAAGACCACCCGAAGAAATGCCAGTACTATAATATCTTAGAAACATGTCCCAAGTGTGGGTGCAAGTATTATTCGACATCTGGTCCATGGTGCGATTGCCGCAAGAAAGGTAAGGTCGAAAGCAAAACGGAGGATGGCAAGCCTTTTTCCGAACTGATTCCCCAAAGAAACATCATGACCCATCGACATGTTTGCGAGATTATCAAAGACCTTAATTTAAAACACTGGCATCCCGACCTTGACGGAAAAATATTCTTTGATAGGATGTGGCGCAAACAACCACTGACCAAAAAAGAATCAAGACGATATTCCCAAAGTCCTTGGGGAAAAATCGATAAAGGTTTGAGCGAACTTCAGCGGACGGGATATCTGACTTTAGATAATATACGGCTTATAAAAAAAGCGATTAACGTTGAATTTTACGTGAACAACAAGAAGAAATGGGCCATAGGGCAAATCGAAGCAGAAATGGACAATAGGTTCGGGAAAAAGAAGAAGGGAGGGGCAAATCCTGATTGGGCCTTCAACTATCTCTTGTATGCTCTTGCTGCTGATGTACGGATTTACAATAATCGTCCATATTGGTCGGCAATAGCAAAATATTTATTTGAAGAAAACCTTTCAGGTGGTACGTTCGAGGGACTTCGAAAACGTCATGAGAAAATCAAGTATCACGATATCATGGATTTGGTCAAAGCTTGCTATGAGGCTGTGCAGACTTTAAACGAGGAGAGAAAAAAGGAAGAACGAATAGATTTTTTCCCAAAGGGAATTAAAATCCCTGACCTGCCAATTGATTTTCTCACGGATGTAGCACACGAAACAGGCTTTAAGATTAGCCCATACATGCCCCATATCGAATCATCCGGGCGCGTGGTATCCGGCCAGCCATTACCTGACAAATACATGGATTTTTATCCGAATCGGAAATAACTCCCCACAAATTTAAGAAGTTAGTTCCTATCTTTAATAAAAAATATTTTTTAAGATGAGGCCATGATGAATAAACAAACCACATGGCCTTTTTCTTTGGAGGTGCCTATGAATCGGCTGAGAGAGATCCGTGCCGTTAAGAGAGTCACGCAATTTCAACTTAGGATAGCAACAGGGATTCACCAATCGAAGATATCCTTCATCGAGAATGGGTTGATCGAGCCGAAAGAAGAGGAAAAGAAGCGGCTGGCGAAGGCCCTGGGAGTGAGGCCGCAAGATATTTGGAGTCCAGAGAAGGAAGGAAACCAAGTTGAAAGACAATCGGTCTAAGGTCAAAAAATATGAGAGGGTCAGAAATACGATCTTAAAGCATTTGGATAAAACGCATTGGCCATGGAACCGTGGCCTTTCTCAGATTCTTGATCAACTCGATTCAATTTTATTCCGGGGGTTCTGATGTTGATACCTGGGGAGGAATTTAAGGTTCTAATTTTGCCAGGCAATTTAAATGATACTCCGGGTGATGAGGATTTGGTTTTGATCATCACAAAAGAGGAATTCATGAGAATGTGGAGACGCGGTCAGGCTATGGTTAGAAACCGGCGTTTGAAGGGAAAAATGAACGATGGAGATTTTGCAAGAAGCCCTGAGATATGCTGAGAAGGGTATTTCAGTTATTCCCATGACGACCTACCTTGACGGACAGGGAGAGGTAAAGAAAAAGCCTCTCATTGTTTGGGCTGAATTTCAAAGTCGCCTTGCATCAACAGATGAAATTAAGAAATGGTTTGCCAAAAATTCCAAGGCGTTAATTGGCGGTGTGTGTGGCACAATCTCAAATATCTGTGTTGCAGACGCAGATAAGCCAGAGGGACTGACACGGCTGACAGAATTTCTTATTACTTCAAAAATCCCCACTTCAAAAACTCCGAGAGGAAATCATTTTTTCTTCCGACCTCCTGAAAATTGTCCGGGAGGAAATTCAACCCCATTGGGTTTAGATTTTCGTGGACAGAATAGCCTGGTCATCCTTCCACCTTCTGTAAACTGCAAAGGTGAAGTCTATTCCTGGCTGTCTGGACTATCACTTTATGAGGTTGAACCGCCTCCGCTACCAGAAGCTTACATTGAATTTATACGATCCTCTTCTTTTGGAAATAAGTCAAACACCTTCAAAAAAGGAGTGAAGATGTTTGAGCATGGCAACCGAGACAATTCTCTCTTCCATACCGCAAACTGTCTTGTTAAAGGTGGGATGCCGGAAAATGAAATTTACCAAGTTCTTGCAAACTTGATCATCTCTTGGGGTGAAACTCCGGACCCCAAATGGGTTCAGGCTAAAATTGAGTCTGCAATAAAAAGGAAAACGGGAAAGGATAGGAATCTGACTCAAGAAGTGAAAGATGCAATTTCCTTAACGGCAGGGACATTTAGGGTTGGCGAGATATACCGACTTGTCAGAAATGCAGTCCCGGAGGATCGGGCATATATCCGAGTCGTTTTAAGTCGGCTTGTTGAAGAAGGTATCATTGAGCGTGCTGGCAAAGAAGACGGTCTTTTCCGGCGCATAGAGAACGATGAACAACGGATTGACATTCGACAGAAGAGCAGCGGAGAAGTAAAGCTTCTTATGCCGTTTCGGTTAGAGGATAAAGTCAAGATCCTGCCTAAAAACATCATCACCATTGGCGGAACTCCCGACGGCGGCAAAACCGCTTTTCTCCTCAATGTTGCCTCAATGAACCGGGATTTCCATAATGTCAGTTACTTCACTTCAGAAATGGGCCTTGATGAACTCCAAGAGCGAATTGATTTGATGGGGATAAGTCGGGAAGAATGGCAGAGCAAAATCACCACTGTTGAACGGTCCTCTAACTTCTCCGATGTTATCCGACCGGAAGGGTTGAATTTGATCGACTTTCTGGAACTCTCCGGGGATGATTATCTGAAGGTAGGCGAGCATATTCGGAGGATTTGGGAGAAGCTCACCACTGGAGTCTGCTTCATTGCCATTCAAAAGAGATACGGGAGCGATCTACCGCAGGGGGGAATCGGAGCAATCGAGAAGGCCCGACTTGCTTTGTCTTTTGACCGGGGAATAGTGAAAATCGTTAAGGCTAAAAACTGGCGAGATGGTAGAAGCAATCCGAACGGCCTTGAGATGGAATTTAAGCTCATTGACGGATGGAAATTCGTCGAATCTGGTCCCTGGATTAAGGCAAGCCAGCCAGTAAAGACTCCAAGTCTTTATAACGAAACGGAGAACCAACACAAATACGCAAGGAAAAGGATAGGGAAAACCGAACTTCAAAAAGAATTTGAAGGAATCATTTCAGGATAATATGAGCATATCATTAGTATCATTGAGCGCAACAATCGCAACAAGCGCAACAAGCACAACATCAGCGCAACATCAGCGCAACATGACCAAAAAACGGAATTCTTCAATAGTTTTGTATCACTTACGGTAAAGCGTAACATGCGTAACATGTTTGCGTGTGTGTGTCTTTCTTACTACCTTGCTTTCTTTAAAAGAAAAAAATAATAATACGGCCCGCAAAGATGAAAAGGGGTGAATGGAAAAAAAAGGCAATCCCTATCCGAACGAACACTCAACCGGGAGAAATCAAAACCCGAAGGATTTTGGTAAACAGTTTTTAAGATTGGAAGTAACTGTAGGCACAGTATGGGCACAGAGCAAAAAAAAGAATTGAGAAATCAAGTTGTTAAGGGTGGGCAACGGATAAGCAATCCCCTACCCCGTCTTATGACGATCAAACAGGCTTCCGATTATTTGGGCCTAACCACTTGGGCAGTGCGGGAAAGGATTTGGAATGGTCAGCTTCCAGTCCTTCAATTTCCAGGGGGTAGGAAGCAATACCTTGACCGGAATGATTTAGAGTCCTTCATCGAACGAAATAAGAGGACAGTTCTTTAATGGGACAGTTGATGATCTGCATGGAAAAAAACTCGTCTTCGCTCATGCTAAAACCGCAAACCAAAAAAGAAGCAGAAAAGAGAATGCGAGCAGGGAAAAAAACAGATCCTACACAGAAGATATATACCAGTATTGCTTGTCAGTTCTCCGAGGATGGCCTTGACGTTCACCGGATCGACACGGCCACTGGCAGCGGAAAAGCATGCTTTCCGAGACAGGGGGGAGGGGGCCAGGCGAGGCCGGGGCCAGTTCATCGATTTGGACTCTTTTCGAACTGCGCGTAGTATTTTTTAGGGGTGATGAATGAGACGAAGAATTTCCAAATTTGATTTAGAAAAGCTCGTAAAAGACGGCAAGGGTGTCTCAGAGATTGGCAGGATCTTACAGGCGAGTAAGAGCACGATTTCAGAGAGGTGCAAGACCCTTGGATTAAAGCCTGTGAATAAACGAGGTGGAACGGGGTTGATCCTTTCTCAGGGAGACAATAGAAAGCTTGACCCTGTGGGCCAGCTACGGAAGATAAACAAACTTACTCTTGAGATATTAGAGAAAGCCATGGGTGCGCTGCGAGAGGACAGTAAAGCGGGGAAGAAGATTATAAATCCTCTTGGACTAATTTTTAAATCCATGTCTCAGATTGAAAGTCAGATTAAGACCGAGTTTTCCATTTTGGAAGGGCTTCACGAGATGGAGGCCCAGCAGTCGTTTAAGGAATTTAGCGAGGAAGTTCTAAGTGTGATTGAGGAGGTTGACCCTGATGTCAAAAGAGAAATTATCAAAAGGCTTCATGAAAGAAAAGCTGCACGAGCAACTTTTGGCCGAGCTTGATCCTGGGGGAGGGACTGGCTTCAAGGGGATTGACTTGGAGCTTTCAAATAGGCCCTTTGAAGAAGGGGTAAAGGCAGGGAAGAGATACCGGGACTTAGAGTTTACCAGCGTTACGAGTAATGGTGGCAAAATCAACGGGGTTGAGTTTCTTCCTCATGCTGAAATCGGGTTTAAATCCGATCCAATCAGAAAACCGATTGAGTATAAATACAACTATCTCAGGATTGCAGAGTTGGTCGCTTTGAAGGAGTGGCCGGAGGTTGATACTTACCGGGAACTAATTCGAAATGATCTTTGGTTTGTTCTTTACTTCATCGTTAAGCCTTTTGTTGATGCTCTGGGCAGGGGTAAAGCCAATCATCCTTTTACCGTGAAAGCCTGCCAAGAGGTTGAGGAGGGACCTCAAGACTTTACTCTCGATCTTTGGGCAAGATTTCATTACAAGAGTTCGATAATCACAATTGCTGAGACCATACAATATCAACTCAAAAATTCCAATCATGCGACCGGAATCTTTTCTCATAAGTCACCCGTCGCTAAAGACTTCATCTTTGCGATTAGGTCAGTCTTTGAGAATGAAAGAATCCTTCCGATAACTCACCCGGACGTTGCATGGGAAGAGCCTAAGAGAGAGGCTCCTTTATGGAGCTTGGATGAAGGGATTATTCTGAAACGCGACACAAACAGAAAAGAAGCTTCAATATCGGGGCACGGTTTAGTCGAGGGTATGCCGACCGGCCTACATTTTGAAAGACGGATTTATGACGACGTTTCAACCAATGACATTGTTCAATCCATGGAGACAATCGAGAAAGTCAAGCATGCCTTTGATATATCTCAAAACCTCAAGACCCTTGTGGGTGGACACCATCGAGTAACCGGGACCTATTTTTCTCACAATGACCCTTTGATTTACATTCGGGATAAAAAGGATCTTGAGGGCAAGCCAAAATATCTCCTCCGGTTCAAACCTGCAACCGAGGACGGGACAGCTACGGGGAAGCCGGTTTTGATGAGCCAGGATGCCCTTGATGAATTGAAAGGGGATAGTTCTTTCAACTGCCAACAGTTATTAGATCCTACCCCATCGTCAGAGCAAAGGCTTAACCCTGATTTTCTTCAGAGAGTCGAACCAGGTTCTATTCCCGAAGACGTTTACAAATTTATGCTTATCGATCAAGCCGGGGATGCAGACTCAAATAAAAGCAGGAATACGGACCCCTGGGCAATGGGAATCTTTGGGGTTGAGCCCTTCTCCGATGAGATCGGGCAGAGCAAGATTTTTATTAAAGACCTGTGGATTGGGGTTTGCGGGGAAAGCGAAGCGATAGAGCGAGCTGTGAGGATGTATATTGACGCGGGGATTGTGTCTCGGTTTGGGGTTGAAAAGGTGGGTCAGACCACAACACACGTCCACATTGCTAACGCATTGAAGGCCAGGGGAAGGCACATAGAATTTTCAGACGACAGGGGCAGCACCGGGATTTTACTCCGTCCTGCGGGCAGGAATAAGAAAAAGTTTATTGAGTCTGCCCTCGCATGTGTTGGCGGTAATAAAAAGGATACCAGAATAAGTAGTGGTGGTTCTTTGGCAGA
>CAYGYC010000209.1:0-8201 GCA_964353755.1 uncultured archaeon
TTGCTCCTGAATAGGTCTTCTTTAAAAGCGCATAAAACACTGGCAGCTTTTCTTTACTGGTAATCTCGTCAATTAGGATACCATTTCTCTCTGATTTTCTAATATTTCTTCTGCAACTACTTGAAAAAGCCTGAAAGATTTCATCCAGCGGCCTTCTTAAATCGATCAAATAATTAAGGTAGTCCTCATATTTGTAACCGCATATCTAAAGTTTATCTCCTGATTGGGCAGGAGAACTCATATTTCTTATTTCTGTAAACAACACTCTTTCTTTAACCGATGTATTGTAACTATTCATAAGTGGAGTCAATGAATTCCCACCATCGACAGTACCTGCGCACAATACACCGCCGTAAATGACCGATCTCGAGGTGAGCCTACTTGTAGGTGTTCCAGGAACTCCAATTTGCACAGACAAGACGAGTGATAGAATCTCTCTATCTCGTTCATCAATTGCAGCAAAAAATGTTGGTTGGTGCTTAGATGTTTTTTTAAAAACTTCCATCATAAAAGGGGTATGAAAGATATTCCCATCTGGATGCTCATCAACGAACTTTATCCATTGATCATAAGGTAAAGAGTCAACGATTTGAATGGAGGGCATTATTAATATCTATCCGAACAGTCTTAAAAAAAAGTCCACCGACGTTAAAGCATCGATGTCCCCTGTGATCGCGAGGGCGCTTTTGTAGCCGGCGGGCCATCTCCAGAACCTAATCAGAGGCGAATTGCTATTATGTATAATTTCCAGGGCTTTCATTTCATCCTCTTCTGAAAGCCTGCTAAAATTATCTAAATAAAGGGAATATTGTTGTTTATTTTCATTTACTTCATAAATAAAGCCTTCATTCTTGAGAAACTCCCTTAATTCGGATGGAGAACTTTCCGGGATTCCAATAATGGGGCGTGTTTTACTTTTGATGGAGAATCTGTGTTCCTTTACTATGCTGAAGCCATTATAAAATTCGCCATTTCTATGTTCATTTGATCTTATTAGAATGGTCCCTCTTGCTGAACACTTTATATCGACCTCATATAATCCACTGCGGTTGCTACTTAATTTGACCAAAAAGCTTTCCTTTTCTTTCCACCATTCTGAGATTTCGTTTAAAGAAGCCACCCAGATTTTGGGGTCTGAGGCTTCGGTAGCTTGCAGTAACGCTTTCAATGTTTCCTTGCAGAGGGAAATTCTTTCAGGGTGGAGGAGAAGCGTAAAAAGTTCGCCCCTTATGTGAGTTCTTTTTAGAATTTTCCCCCAGATTTGGAATAGCATTTTTTCATCTTTTATACCCAATCTGTCAGTCAATAGGTCATCATCAGGAAGTGATAGAGGAATCTCCAATAAGTGATTGTATTTCCTTGGCAAAGAAATGTTGCTCAATGAATTCTTATAAGGATAATAGTTTAACATCTCTTGGTAAGGCTCCCATCTATTTTCAAAATTCTTACTATCCACTACTTCCCATAAGATCGAATGGCTGCTATCCCATTTCAAATGACAGCTACCCAAACTATTAAGACACCTTGAGTCCCATTTCAGATAGGGAAATCGATACCCATCTGGTTGAATCTCTTGTTCTTTGAATATTTTGATTGCTTTCTCGAGGCGCATTCTCATTTCTTTATCGGACAATTTGGTATAATCAATATGGTTATATCCATGAACAGCAAATTCAACTCCCTGCTTTGATAACCTCCGAAACAGTGTCGGATATCTGCGCAATATCTCCGCAGTTACCAAAAATGTGTGCTTGACCCCATGGCCTTTAAGGATATCCAAGTAAAGTCCAAGTTTGAATTCCATCTTATTTGGCAGCAAGCCATACCGATTCAATATCTTAAACAATCTCGTAATAAGATCAAGAAATGTTCGATGCGTAGTATTGAAACTGAAAACTTTCATTCTTTGCTATGATCGTCTTGATTAGCAATTACGGTAGCCCAGTGTAACAGCAATCGTTTCTGCTCCGCAAGACTACGGGCTGGAGACCCCAGAACGGTTTCCCCATTTGGCACATCTTTGGTCACCAGAGAAGCCAAACCAACAAAGGACTTATCGCCGATAATTATCCTGTCTCGCAAGCATGCTGATGGAGCAACCCATGCAAAATCTCCTATCCGAGCTCCGCCTCCAATCATCGCATTTGCAATGACAACAGCATGTTTACCCACATGCACGTTATGTGCAATATGGACAAGATTGTCGATACAGGCTCCCTCACAGATTTTTGTATCGCCTAAGGACCCACGATCAATACAAGTGTTTGCCCCAATCTCTACATTGTCCTCAATCAACACTCCTCCCATCTGTGGAAACTTCTCCAACTTCCCTGCTTCGTCACGCTCATAACCGAATCCATCAGCACCAATTACTGTTCCAGAATGAATAGTCACTTTTTTGCCTATTCGTACCCCATCATAAATGTGCACACCCGGGAAAATTACGGACCCTTCCTGAATCTCCACGTTTTCGCCAACTGAGCAGAGAGGACCAATGTAGACATCGGAGGCGATTATTGCCGAGGAAGCAATTACTGCAGCAGGATGAATTCCTGTCGGACGCAGTTTTGTAAAGAAATGTTTGATCACCCGTATAAAATCAAGACGGGCATTATCACACAAAATGACAGCCTCCACGCCAGCGCGGGAAAGGGCCTTTTCGTCAAGCATTATGGTTTTATCAACAATGAGCAAACTAGCCCGGGTTTTAGCAAGTAAAACCTCGGGCTTTTTTGCAGTGTACCCGCAGAAAGAAAAATCGCCAGGCCCAGCTTCACTTATGGGTGCCGGTCGCTTGATAACAACCTCTGTTTCTGGAGACAACCATCGTAAGATCCCTCCAGGTTCTAAAAAATCCTTAATCTTCTCAACCGTCACCATATTATATTCCTCAATGTCAATTCCATTATGCTTCAACAGAGTGTTTTCAATTCCAGGCATCCATTATCCGTCAGACAGCGAATGAAGTCATGATGATGATTATGTCCTGAACGGATAGCAATGAAGCGACCTATGATTGGCCTTCCAAGCACCATAAGGTCTCCTATGAAATCTATTATTTTGTGCCGCGCTACTTCATTAACTAAAGAATTTGGACTTTGGTCTGTAAGAGTAATAAAATCATCTTGAGTAGGACCCAAAAGTTTTGAAATTTCTTCTGACTCGCAGATTAGAAAATAGGAGCGCGCCCTACTGATATTATCTCTAAAAGCGTTTAATGTAGGGCAATACTCTGCGAAACCGATGCGCATTTGACTTATAAGGGGGACGTGGAAGACGTAGGAAACAGAAAACGAATCGCTCGGCGTACCTACGATATAACGCTTCACATCTTTCGCTGTGATCTCTACATGATTGCCTGGTGTATTTAACTCGGCCTCAAGGTAAACAGGTTCTTGTAAGCTGAATACTTGCTTAGGTGCTTCTTGTCTCTTCACACCGGCCTTGAGAAGTGCTTCATAGAAATCAGCGCAGCTCCCTCCCGATACTACGGGGATGCGGTCGGTATTAACTTCTATTAGGACATTATCAATGCCCGCACCAGCTATGGCAGCAAGCAAATGCTCGGTATGATGAACCCAAACGCCACCCTGCTCTAACGAAGTCCAGCGCGGTTGTTTACGCAGATTTTCCGGACAGCATTTTATTTGTGGTTGGTTAGCCAAATTGGAACGAATGAAGATTATTCCATTATCGGCAGGGGCCGGGTGAAATTTCACACCGGAACAAGCATTCTGATCAAGCTGAAGACCCTCGACCCATTCGGACGAACAAGAAATAGTTGTCTGATTCACCACGCTCTAAACCTATAGATCTGCAGGGATGCTAAGAAGATGAGACGAGGATTTATTATTTCCCTTATCAGTGGACTTTAATCGTGGAGGGAGCTCAATTGCTTCAAGATATCTTAGCTACAGTTCTTAAAGGCATTTTGAGAGGAATCTCTTTCTCAAATACCATTTGTTTGGAAAGGAGCCATTTGTAGGTTTTCTTCAGTCCTTCTTGTAAGGTCGTCGTAGGAATCCACTTTAGATTTTTCCTTACCTTCTCGATATTCAAAACTCTTCTGCGAATGTTATCGATATCTCTTCGATCGATGAAGATAGGTCTACCGGTCTTCCCGGATATCTCCAAAACTAAACTGGCTAATTCTCTAACGCTTGTCTCTTTACCCGTGCCAATATTCAACACCTCCCCAACGACTTTCGGTGAAAGCGCTGCAAGCATGGTGGCCTCAACCACATCATCCACGTATGTATAATCCCGGGTTTGCTCGCCATCGCCATGAATTTGAATAGGATGATCGTTTAGAACCGAATCAAAAAATTTAGACACCACACCGCAGTACGGGTTGTTGGGTGATTGTTTGATCCCATAGACATTGGAGTATCTCAGCACCGTTACAGGTATGTCATAGGATTCATAAAAAGCCATGCAATAGTTCTCGGCTGAAAGTTTGCTGGCAGCATAGGGATTGAGAATGGTGATCCGGTCATCCTCATTCACCGGCAGATAACGGGCATTGCCATAAACGGAAGCAGATGATGAATAAACAATCATTTCAATTCCGTATTTCTTGGCTGCAATCAGGATGTTTAACATTCCACTGACGTTCACATTGAAATCTTCTCGGGGCCTTTGCGTGGAAACAATAATGTTGTGGCAGGCTAAGTTGAAGACAATATCGACACTCTTAACCAGATCCTCAACCAAATCAAAATCGGTCACAGAACCCTTTACGAAAGTGATATCTCTCATGAATTCGATATTGCTAAGATCACCCGTAAAAAGGTCGTCTAAAACAGTAACGGCGGCTCCTTCCGTGACTAACCTATTAACAAGATTTGAGCCAATAAACCCAGCTCCTCCAACAACCAAGACTTTTTTATCCTTAAATCGCATGAAAAACCTCCCCTGAATTTAAATTACAACCCGCATAGAGCATAGCGCATGGAGCATAACAAAACTGAATAAAAGCCGAGATTCCTATTTTCACCCCCACCCTCACCCTCCCCCGTCAAGGGGGAGGGGATTCTGTTGCTCCCCCGTCAAGGGGGAGAGGGTTTCTGCTGTTTCCATTCTTCGTATGAAGAGTCAAACTAAATCAATTCAATAGGCACCACGGCCTGAAAAGACAATAGAGAAAGTCTTAAGTAAAATTTTTAAATCCAAAATGAATGATGCATTTTTAAAATATTGGAGATCGAGCCTATAGACATCCTCATAGTCTGTATTAAAGCGTCCGTAGACTTGACCCAGACCTGTGACCCCTGGCTTTAAATTTAAACGGTAGCTATGCCACAGATCATAAAGCTCAGCTTCATAGACTGGGTGAGGCCTCGGTCCGACAAGGGTCATTTCGCCCTTTAGCACATTAATGAGCTGCGGGAGCTCGTCGATGCTTGTCTTTCTCAAAAATTTCCCTAATTTTGATACCCTATTATCTTCGGTTAGTTTATAGCTTTTCTCGCCTGTACGGCCTGTGCTCGATAGTCCGGCCTCTCCATTCATCAGTTGCTTGACATGTTCCTTATGAATGTTTTCATCTGAGTTCTCATGCATGGTTCTGAACTTTAAGAAAGTAAAGGGCTTTCCTCCCTTACCAATTCTCCTCTGTCGATAGAATACAGGCCCCGGGGAATCAATCTTGATTAGGATGGCAAAAAGCAAGAAAACAGGAGAGACCAAAGCCAATAGAGTAGTCGACACTAAAATGTCTAAAATACGTTTTAATAATTCATGATGCGCTTCGAGGTTGTGAAACGTTGATAGGTCCCGAACTTTGCGATTCAGTGCGAGTCCTCTATTCCCATTATCGGGTTTTTTATCTCGTCTACCGTCTTGGAAAGCAAACACTTTAAAAATTTCTTTCCGAGGCGATTCGATGATTTTGTAACCTTTTGCTCTTATTTTGGAGGTGAGTTTATTGATCAATTCGAAAGCTGACTCAGGCGGAGCATCTAACAGTAAAATACCAAGGGTCTTTCGATCCCACTCGCCCCACTCACCTATAATATTGGTCTCCTTTGTCTCTTCATGCATAATTCTGGCAATCGTCTCAGCGAATTTCCCTCTTCCACTGCCATTCTGAGAAAGAAATTTGTGCGGATTGAATAGAATGAGTAAAAAAGTCCGGCCTGTCCTGCAAGCCCTTATCTTTTCTTCTCTAATCTTCCTCCTAAGTAATGGCTTGGGATAGAACTTAGGATTAGAGGGAGGATCAAGAGAATGATTCTTCTCAATCAATATTTTCTCAAAAAGATGGTCTGGATAGGTCGCTTTGATTATAGAAAAAGGCAGGTTCCCATTCCCATTGGCAATCTTCTTGATGCAGTGCTGCAATCCTTCCTCATCGGTATCGGGCAGCAGTAAACCGATGACATCACGGTCAACCCATCCTTTGATATCTGACTCCCGTGTATTTTCATGCAAAGATTTAAGAAGCTCCAAAAGCGATGCCCCTCCGTTCATTCCTTTTTCACGGAACGAGAATAATGCCATAGACAAGGGCGCCTTAGAACGGTCCACCCTCTGCTTTTCGATCTGCAGACAACTAAGGAAATGGGATTTAGGCAAAATATTTTTATTCAAGGCCTCAATGTTATCGAGTTCTTTTCTAATCATATGCCTTATATAGGGTTCGAGGATTCAAGGGTTCCAGGGTTCGAGGGTTCAAGTGAAAGGACTTAACCACTTGAATCCTTAACCCCCAGACGCCACCCTTGAACCATGTAAATCCCCCTCAATCCCCCTTTTTCTAAGGGGGATAATATTCCTCCCTTTGGCCGCCGGCCCAAGAGGGCCTCTGGCCCGGAGGGCAAAGGGAGGTTGGGAGGGATTGAAGAAACTCGTTTTATAACTAACTCCTGAGCATTTATTCACTACGTTCATCACTTCGTGTCGTGAGAATCCTTTCCCGCCTCTGGCGGGACTTGACCCCTTGAATCCTATTTTCGGATACACGCGTTATCACCAGTAACAGGCCAATGGCAGTGAGGATTAAAGTTGATGGTTCAGGAATTTCTACAGGGCCACCATTTGTTTTGGGGGGATTTGAGCCACCGCCACCACTACCTCCAAAACCCGACAGTCCAGAAGATCCTCCTCCAGAATCCGCATTGTAGCTACTTCCATAGTTACTTGAATGAGGATACTCCAAGGGAGAACCTACGAAGGGTCCCGCTGGATTTGTTCCTCCCCCATCCTGATTTGCCAGGTTCAAAAATGATCCTGATTGTCCCTCACCCAAATTTTGATGATTCCCCGTAGAAGAACCAGGACTTGCTGAAAGATAATCCTCCCAATCCCTCAGACCGCCCTGTTGAAGACTCATGGCAGACTGAATATAGAACCTCTCCCATTGCCCTCCACCGCTCCAGAGATTAGTCCAAGGGGATACAAACATTGATTCGGTTTGAAACTGTTTCACGATGCCAAACTTCGGGTTGAGCGGTGTATTGGGATAAATTGAAGTCAGCCCTTGTTGAACAGATCCTATATTCCCATTACTTAGGGGAGAATGATTTTCTCCAATATACTTCCCTGGATCGAGCTGGTCGTCACCTCTAAATGAAGCGAAATTATTTCCGATTATAAGAATGACCAATGCAGCAACATAGAGAGAGAACTTGAGCGCTTGTTTGTACCGATGTATGAGTCTCTGCAAACGTCTCCGTTTACCTTTCTTGTAAGGTCTCATGAATATACAACTCCATTTGTTAATCTTGCGAACTTCATGCCAAGAATTATTTTAGGCATAACCATATGTTCTTAAAGGTATTTTTATCATTTTCAAAATTTTATTATTCTTTGGAAAAGACTTTTTTTCTCTTTTTATCTAAAGGATTCTACTTTTAGTGGAAAAGTTTTTCTCTTTTTTAAAAATTAACCATTTAAGTTAACGCCTTTTAATTGGTATCATTCTTACAGAGGCGCTATGCTCGCTGCGCCATGCCGTTTAAGGATAGGCTACCGCCGTTTCGGATTTAGCGTGAATCCGATTGGGAAAAAAAACATAGAATATGTGCTGCTGTAACAAATCAAGTGCTGCGGTAATGCCGTGCTGCCGTACTGCCGTGTTGCGGTACAGTGAGCAGTGACCAGTGAACAAGTGACAAATGACAAGTTACTTGGGTTTGTTGAGTTGCTTGGGTTCATTGGGTTTATTGAGTTGAGAGTTTAAGTATTTAATGAAGCCTGAG
>CAYGYC010000210.1:0-8188 GCA_964353755.1 uncultured archaeon
CTACTACTTTAGCCGCTGCGGCAAAATCTTCTTGTTCTAATTTATAAAGCCCATCCTCGACCTCAACCCGGTCGTGTTTCAGTCGATTTAACAAATCAGCCATCATATTGGCAAAATCGAAATTGAATTTGTTGTCATTAACCGTCTTAAGGATGTGTTGAATATCTAGGTGATCTAAATAAGTGTATTGAGATTGCAAATAATTTTTAAGATTATTTAAATCCAACTCACATTCAATTGCACGCCAATTTTGGATTGAGCTCTTCCGTTTTAAGTAAATCGTTTCTATTGGAATTTTTAATTCATTAAAGAATTGGATAATCTTGTCTGAGAATTGATTTATTTCTAAAATATAGTACAGATGTAAGCCGTAACCTGTATGGTGTTTTTGCATGTATAATCCACGTTGGGACAAATTGGACAGAATTTGGATATTAAAGGATTTTATATTAAAAATCCGACCAAGTAATTCACATTCACAGAATACCAAGTTTCCCTTTTTACTATCATAATGGCGTATAGTAAAGCCAAAAACCGATTTCTTATTCGTTTGGATAAATGATTTTAGCCCATTAATGGTAGGAGTAACATCCACTTCTTTTAGATCACTTTCATCAATAGTTAGATACTCATTTTCATCAGGCCCTATGCAAAGCCGTATGGCTTTTAATTTTAAATCATACTGATTTCCAAACACATTTTTAATTATCTGATCCACGGGAAAAATTTCCTGCTCGATGATAGCTTTCTCCGCCACGACATATTCAAAGGGGAGCAGCTCTCCTCCAAAAAGAGGCATTTTGAGTGGAGCTTCGGATGCTAACATCTCAAATTGATAATCTAACAATTCCTTTTTGATTATTATTTGAGTGATATCATGTTTTTCAAGGATATAAAGGGTTACATCTTTATTCAAAACGACTTGAAATTCCTTTAACTTATCCTCTTCTTTCCGATTTACGAATCTCGGAGTGAAATTTTTCTCGTCTCTATGAAACACTCGTTGCCACCATCATCACGATTACATAAGTTGAAGTCATTATTACTAAAGACAACGTTACCTAATAATCCTTTTCAATTTAGATTTTTAGAGTCTTTTTAAAAAACTAGGTAAAAAGAAGGGGGGGAGTTTAAATTATACTTTTAAAATAAAGGTATATGGTTGAATTAACTCTAGAGAAAGCGATTCTAATCGCAATTAGTCTATCCATTGCGGTATTAATTGGACTTAACTTAATTATTCCGTTAATAAATTACCTGCGAAATTTAGTATAGTTCATTTTATTTAAGTTATGCCTCTATAAGCAGTTTAATTCTGAAAAAGTCAGTCATATTTGCTTCACCTTGACTGATACTTTGAATATCTGTCATTTTAATCAGTATGGTAATTTCTTTGACAATCATTTCCATAGGATTAGTGGAAAAAATTCGAAATTTTTCATTTTTCCGTTCTTCGATAATATATTCAATACCCTTATTTCGGGATAATTGTTCCTTAATAGTGGATGATGGCTTTTTTAATTCAAGAATGATGACGCGACCCGCCCCTGGTAAATTTTTAATAAGTCTTTGTGGATTACCTATTCCGACAATGCCTTTGTTTTTGGCGAACATACAGATCTTTGAGCAGTATTGTCCCTCTTCAGGATAATGAGTGACTACCACGAGGCTCGTGCCATATTCTTCATTCAAATTGGAAAGCATATTCCATAAATCTTTCCGTAAGACGGGATCTAATCCGCTAGTCGGTTCATCAAGAAATAAGATTTTGGGATTATGAATCATAGCAATCGCAATACTTGCACGTCTGCGTTCTCCTCCAGATAAATTTTTTACATAGTCATTTTTCAAATTTAAAATCTTCAGATCTTGAAAAATTTTTTCTGACCGTTGCTTAATTTCCTTTGTACTTAGCCCATATTGTTTTCCGAAATGTTCCATATTTTCTAAACAGGTAAAATTCGGATAAATTTTGCTTAAATCTTGCGGGACATATCCAATAAGATTATGTATTTCAGGATCAGTTATCGGGTAACCGCAAATGAGAATATTACCCGAGGTTATTTCCTTCTGTCCAATTATTGCCTTTAAAAAAGTAGATTTGCCGGTGCCGCTTTCGCCGATTATCCCCAGAATGCCTTTGGGTTCTAATGCGAGAGAAATATCTTGAAGGATGAACTTATTCTTTCCCTGAACACTGAGATTTTCCACAACAAGAAGTGCATCTACGGAGGAAGGGCTTGGCTCTTCACCCCCGGTTACAGCAGTTTCTACAATGAAATCTCCCGAATAAGAATCTATATAGCCTCTAATTTTCCCTTGTGAAATTAATTGGTTAAATATATCAAAAACTACTTGATATTGGATCCTTAATTTTTGTGCCATTTCAGCTATTGGAATTTGATGGATCATTAAAACCGATTTTATGATTTCTTCTCGGATTTTACTTCTAGTAGCATACTCGGTTTCATCCCCCGAAAGTGATTGCCGTATTATGATGGATCCATCATAAAGAAGATCATCAAAAATTTTTTCAACGAAGGATTCTTCAAGCCCTAATTTATTAGCAATTAAAGAAGTTGTAATTCCCGAAATATTATCAACTAATTGTAAAATCTCTTTTTGTACGAAATTATCACTGATGAACTCTTCATTATTTTTTATAAAGAGTCCTTGCATTTTATTAGTAGTTTGAAGCTGAGTAATAGCTTCATTAATTTTCTTTTCTGGGACTTTAATCTCCTTAGCAAGAGCAAGAATTGAAATTTTCCCATCATTCCAAAACAATTGAAGTAAAAATTCTAAAAAATAATTTAATGATATGAATTCGTCTTTCGTGAAAAATCCTTTTAGTGTGCCCTCTTTTAATAAGATATCTAGTAGAATATCACAATGTACTTCGGACAGTTGAATATCAGAAAAGATTTCCGAAATAATGGAGGGGAGGTTGGATTTGGAAAATTTGATTTTATTTAACCTAGAGACAATAGATTCGATTTCTTTCTCCGTCAAATAGATAAAACAATCATTTTTTAAATCGATTATTCCTCTTACTGTCTTCTCATTACACATCTCTTGAAGGGTTTTAACGGTATCCTCTTGAGATATATTGAGATAGATTGCCATCTTTTTAAGATTAATTTCTCTTTGCATGAGTTTCGCCAAAAACCGAAAGAATAAGAGGTTTAAATTTAATATCAAATAATTATTTATTTAATATCAATATTTTTATGAATCTTAAAGGTGTTGAGATTTGGCACAAAAATCTCGGAGTAGATTATTTGCATTAATCAGAAAGGAATTGGGAAGTTTAGTTCGTGATAAACAGGCTTTATTAGTAGTATTTATACTTCCATTGATCGTAATAGTAGCAATAGGATTACCATCTGGGTCTACGGAAAATGGAGGGACGCCTTTATTAATTGGGGTAATCGATCAGGATACGAGTGAGGGAGATCCAGGTATCGATCTTTCCAAAAATTGGACCAGGACCCTTAATTCTTTGGAGAATATCGATATCCTCAATTTAACGAGCATTAATGACGCGGCAAACTTGACTCGTTTGGGGATTATTAATGGATTTGTGGTAATTCCCTATGGATTTGAACAGAACTTATCAGAATCGTTGCCCACTTACATTGATATTTATTATGATTCAGTTGATGCTTCGATGGCGGTGCTAATTATTGAAGCAGTAAATGCGGCGACTATTAAATTTAAATATGAAAGCGGAACCTATTGGTTAACTGAAATAACGGGAATCCCAGAAGATGTTCCTGTACGGGGTTCGGATGCGAGCATTTTTCTTTCGGCGCCTTCAACCATTACAATTTGCATATTTGCTACGATTCTTATGCTAGCATCTCAAAGTATAGTCCAGGATGTTGCATTAGCCCGGATGCTGTTAACCCCAGCCCGTAAAACGGAAGTTATCTTTTCGAAATTAGTAGCATATTTATTTATTGGTGCGCTACAAATCATTTTCATTCTTAGTATTGCTTATTTCGGATTCGGGATGCCTATTAATGGGAATGTATTTCTTGTATTTTTCCTGCTATTACTTTTAGCACTCTCTGCTATTACAGTGGGATTGATTATATCGGCAATTAGCACATCTCGGCTCCAGGCATCTCAATACTTTGTATTGGTATTCGTCTCATTGCTCGTTATTACCTGGTTCGTAGAGGGAGTGGTTCAAGAATATATTCCGCTATATGTAGCAGAAAACGGATTTACGGAACTGGCTTATCGGGGAATATTCTCATTTACACCTTATTATTCGAATCTCCTAATGTTCAGCGGGGTCTGTTTAGTGCTCGCCTTAATTATTTTTCGTTTAAGGAAAACCACGGTGTAATTATCAGAAGGTGAACCAAATTTCAAAGAGAGCCCGACCGATTGCAGTTGCGTTGATATTTCTTTTTTTAGTGGCGGCATTCCATTTTTCTTTTATTCCGAATCAGAATGGTTCTAATGATAGGGGGATCAAATCTTTTTTTGAGATTAACAATCTCCCTGAGGGACTTGCCGAAGATCAAACGTATAGAATGATAGTCCTTTTTCGGAATGACTTTGATTTAAGACAGTTCTATGAACAGAATTCACTGGATGTGACAATTCTACAGAGATTAAGACTGATTCCTGCGTTAATTATTGAAGCAACACCCAAAGAAGCTAGAGAGATAGGGAAGCTAATTGGTGTCGAAAGAATTTGGTTGGACCAGCGGATAGACTATTTACCAGAGCCATCAGTTGATGCTATTGATAATCAAGGTGACGCATCGGGAATTTTAAAGTCGAATGATATCAGTTTTAATCTCACAAAGATCCATGAACATTATAACGGGAGTAATGTTATCGTTGCCGTTTTGGATACGGGGATCGACCCAACGCATCCAGATTTAGACGATCTAGACGATAGTTCAACAACCAATGAGAGTAAAATTATCAATGGAGTGAGTTTTGTTGAAATGGAGCCGTTCTATTTAGGCGATTTTCATGGTCATGGGACATACATAGCAGGAATAATCGCTGGGACAGGAAATGCTTCAAAAGGGGCAATTAAAGGAGTTGCACCGGGTGTTATGTTAATGAATGTAAAAGTTTTAACTTCTACTGGAGAGGGTTATTGGTCTTGGATAATTTCGGGGATTGAATATGCCGTTAATCATGGGGCGGATATCATTGCCATGTGTTTCAGTGGTCCTGGATTGCCCAATGATCCAGTCTGTCAGGCAATTAATGCGGCAGTGAGACAGGGAGTTGTTGTTATAACTGCGGCAGGAGATGATGGGCCTACCTACAGCTCTATTGAATCTCCAGGAATGGCTTATTCCGCTATCACTGTAGGCGCCTATAATCAAATTACTGGCACGGTATTCCAAAATAGTAGTCGCGGACCTCTCTTTGATTTGAGGACCGGTCCTGATCTTATTGCCCCCGGGGTAAATATTACTTCTTGTCGGATTAATACAACAAGAAATCCTCTCCACTACCAAATTCCTGATTTTGGGACACCAATAAATGAGAGCTATACGAGGGCGAGTGGCTCCTTTACAGCGGCCGCCTATGTTGCTGGAGCCGCGGCATTATTCCTCCAGGCGTTCAAATTATTAGATCCTACTAGTTTAAAATTCGCACTACAAAAAAATGCGTATAATTTGGGCGTGAATCCAAATGCCCAGGGATTGGGCGTATTTGATCTGAACTCAACCTTTACATATTTAAACAGGACTTATGGTGAGGATCCGCTCGTTTTAAGTCGGTTATATACCCCAGCACTCCCCTATATTGGTTTTATCGGAACGGATAATTTAACTATTTTAGAATTTCTTTTTAATCAAAAAGTGGCCATTAATTGTAGTATTGGGAGTTACTCGGATTTCGGAATACTAACGTATTACAATAAAACGAGTGAGTTTAACGCAACCCATTTCCTTTTAGGACGGTTTGGTGTTAAATACGACAATCAAAAGTTGAAATGGTTCTCTGATATGAGAGTTTTGCGAGAGATGCACCATGTTTTAAGGGGATTTTATGATCGATCTCTTTCCATTTTAACAGATGATACTTTATTATATACAATTATGATTGAATCCTGGGATTATATTAATATCACAGGGTCTGGAAAGCCTTTAGCTAATATTACAAGTTTTAAAATTAGTATAATAGTTAATAATCTGGGGGATACTGCCGTTTCAAATATAGAATTGTTTAATTGGTGGAAAATGGACCTATTTTACAACGAAACAAACTATGCAAAAGATGATACCGGAGTTTATAATGATTCAGACGATCTCATTTATGCAAATGATACATATAAATCGACGAATAATGCCGCGTATATCGGCTTCAAGGCAAAAATTCCTACGGGCGCCTGTGAAGTGGATTCTAATTCGACAACATATACGGATGTAGTTAATGATAATTTAAAAGCTCCAAATTTCCAGTTTTTTCCAAAAGGGGATGTAGGACTGGCATCGAAATGGGAACTAGGCAATCTTAGTCCTAGTCAAAGTAGGATATTTACCGGCGCTTTGGGTATAGGAAGTTCATATAATGACCTTAAAAATCAAGTTGGGTGGATTCTTTATAATACAACTCCGTTTAATGTAACAGATCTTGCCGTTTGTGATTTTAATACATCTATTGGACGGATGGTTGAAGTAGGGAATTCAATTTATACGGATATTCTAGTTATAAATGTAGGAACGCTTCCTATCAACAATGTTACAACCAGATTCACATTAAATTCCTCTAATTACGATTATAGCATCACATTTACCAACCAATCCTTGCTTCCATATCAAATTCACCAATATTACGCCTTATCAACCCCCATAGCATCTGGAATATATAATTTCAGTTGGTCCACACTCAATACCACCGCAGGAGATCTTCCAAATGAGTCATCTTACGAAGAAGCAGTAAAGAGAGATACCCAACCATTGGATAATATTTTCAGTAGAAATCTGTTTATCTATGAAAAATCCCCTCT
This sequence comes from uncultured archaeon, assembly GCA_964353755.1. Lineage (GTDB taxonomy): Archaea > Asgardarchaeota > Lokiarchaeia > Helarchaeales > HEL-GB-A > CAYGYC01. The sequence continues at coordinate 6,998 of CAYGYC010000210.1, forward strand.
AGATTTAGTTAATGGAACTCTCATTTTTCCTTCAACTCTAATTTTTGAACCTCTTTTAGTACAAATGCCGGGGGATATCATAAAATACAATATATCAATTCTTTCAAATAGTATTATTAACAATATAAGTTTTCAAATAGAGGGAAATGCAACAGATTTAATTACCGTAACGCCAGATTTTATTGAAAACCCAGATATCTATGCCTTTTTTAGTATAGAAATCAATATTCCAATATTTCAAGAGCCTGGATTTTATAATGCCACTATAACTCTTATATTGGATACAATATATTCTAAATTTATCCAGGTTTACTTTTCCGTTACGAATTATACAAAAATAAAGGGGCGTGTTCTCTTTGACACTTCGCACGGTTCCATTGAGAGCCTTCAGGATTGGGGAGAGCGATTAGATAGTATTTATGCCCGCTATTTTGATTTCTATAAAAGTGCTTCGGCGAATTTCTATAATCTTGATGAATTACCCTATGGAGCGACTGTTACTTCGGATATCTTATCGTATTATGATACGATTATTATTTGCGACCCAGAACGAGGTTATAATGCCTCCGAAGTTACCGCATACCAAGAATATGTGAGTAATGGAGGAAGTCTCTTTATTTGGGCAGAAAATGCAGACGAGTGCAATATTAGCTCCTTAAATTCTATTCTCAACGCGTATGGATTGAACATAACTAACCATTTAACTACCGGGCTTTTTTATGAGAATTTAACAATGGAAAGCCATAGAATAACCCAAAATATTGATGTGATTGGACTGTGTGATTCAGTAAATATCTCAATAATGGGTAAAGCTCAACTAATTTCAAATCATATAGCAGTGGTTAATTCTTCGGATGATACAAATTCAAAAATTTTACTTATCGGTGATAGTGACTTATTTTCTAATTCTTATTTATCAGCTGAAAATAATTCGAATTTTCTATTAAATTCCTTCCGGTGGTTAATGAGTGATACTGTCAAAATTCAGGTGCAAATTTATTCTAATTATTCTTCAGATAAAATCTATGTTGGAGACAAAATCCACATCATTATCAATGTGCTGGTTCCAAATGGGAGCATACCGGTAAATTCTAGGGCGATAATAGCGGCAGCAATTATTTTTCCAAATAAAACTATATTTTATAATTATTATTCGTTCTATCTACGAAATTGATGGCATACCATGTTTTT
>CAYGYC010000211.1:0-8174 GCA_964353755.1 uncultured archaeon
TATTCTGAATAATGCAATTAATTCTAACAGTAAAACGTACAGACCAATTGGAACTCACATCAAAAAGGATACCTGCTCCGTAATCTATTAAGGGTGATTTAGTGATCCAATATCCAGTCCCTGCTCCTAAGTTAACTACAGCAGAAGAATTTACTCTTAAAGCGACCACAGTTGGAAGCGGGGATTTATTTACCGGTTTTAAATATACGCGCATGGTCATATTTTTTGAGGTATCTTGCGTCCAACTCCCATCGAGATGATACACTTCTTTGGTGCCTGCGGTATTATCATAATACCAGAGGAGTGTTAAAATATCAGTAGGAGCCCTAACCACTTTAGTGCAATTAACACTAATAAAGAATTTTTTATTATTGGTTTTAGCAACATCTAAAAGGACAGTTGTTTTTTCAGTCAAATTAAACTGATCAGATTGCTGTGAGAAGGATTGACCGAATGTATATTGGCGATTTATCCATGTGATACTTTTAATTAGCTTATTGGGCGCGCCCCCAAGTGTAGCATTCCAAATATAAATTGTTACATTGATATTTGTTAGTATTGGCCCAATCCCAATTCGTAAGGCGAAATCTCTAATATCGACTGTATCAAGATAACAATTGACTGGGATGGTCAATGGAGAAGCCCATGAATCATTCATCCAAACCCAATTTATTGCTGGATTAACATTCAGGTCTAATTCGAGAGTTTTCCACGTATCCATAGCAATAAGATTGGAAAAAGTGAGATTGGTATAGGTAATATTCCATTTATTCGTTTGAATAAGAATATCAGTGCTTTCCGTTCGTCCGGCTTGTAATTCCGAAATATTTGTCTGAATCGTAGCGGATCGAGATATTCCCTCTCCTGAAATTTGACCAATAGTTGTAGATTGGGTCATTAAACTCGTAGGATGCTCTGGATCAGGGAATTCGGTGTAAGATTGAAAGTTATACGAATTAAAACTAAATAAACACAAAAAGGGAGTAAATCCGATGAGGAAAATAAGCATGAGAAGGAAATTTGAGTGATCGGTCCTGTTATTTCTTGAAACCATTGAATTTTCCCTTTTAAAAAATCTTAATAAATTCTATTATAATCTATTATTTAGGTTGAATATATATAATCTTTCAGATATTACGGATTTGAAATCCCGAATTTAATTGAAATAAAGGATTAAATGCGTGAAAGTTAAATGAAATGCGTAATAATGGCTGGTGGAGAAGGCACAAGGTTGCGACCTCTAACCTCTAATTTACCGAAGCCGATGGTTCCCATAGCAAATAAACCAATGATAGTTCATATTATCGAACTATTGAAAAAATATGGATTCGATGATATAATTATCACCGTTTCGTACTTAGGTAAGAAAATTTCGGATATTATTGGGGATGGGAGCGAATTAGGAGTTAAGGTGACATATTCATTTGAGAAGCGACCTCTAGGAACAGCAGGAGGGGTCAAACAAGTTGAAAAGAATCTAGATGACACATTTCTCGTCATGTCAAGTGATATTCTTACTGATCTGAATTTAGCAGACGTATTAGCCTTCCATAAAAAAAACGGAAGTGTAGCGACCATGGCCTTAACGCGTCATGATGCCCCAGTTGCTTTTGGGATCGTTTATACTGATGAGAAGGGAAAAATCAATCGTTTTCAAGAGAAACCTGGATGGAGTGAAGTTTTTAGTGATAAAATTAATACAGGGATTTATCTTTTAGAGCCAGAAATTTTACGCTTTGTTGAAAAAGATCACGAGTTCGATTTTAGCAAACAATTATTTCCCTTATTACTTACGAATAATGAGCCTATCTTTGGTTATTGGGAGGATTTTTATTGGTTAGACATAGGAAATCCCAAAAAGTATATTCAAGCAAATCACGATGTTTTAACGCGAAAAGTGAGAGTCAATATACCGGGAAAAGAGCTAAAGGAAGATGTGTGGGTGGGAGAGGGAACCATAATTGATCCTGAGGCAACCATCTGGTCACCAGCCATTATTGGGAGAGATTGTAAAATTGAAAAAGAGGCGGTAATTGATCGCTTAAGTGTTATCGGGGATGGTGTTTATATTGGAAAGAAAGCAACTCTTAAACGGGCTATTATCTGGAGCAATTCGACGATCCGAGAAAATGTGAAATTAGATAATTGCGTGATCTCATCACGCGTTGATTTAGGTGCGGATTCTACAGTGGAAAGCGAGGCAGTTATAGGAGATGATTGTAAAATTGGTAGCGATAGCACTATAAAACCCGAAATTTTAGTATGGCCCGATAAAACAATCGAATCTGGAACCATTCTGACGGATAATGTAAAGTGGGGGACATTAGTTCATAGTAGTCTTTTTGGGATTAATGGAATAACCGGTCTTATAAATCTTGAAATAACTCCAGAATTTGCATCAAAACTGGGAACCGCTTTTGGAACCTTATTAGGACCTGGATCTAAAGTGGTCGCTGGGCGAGATAATAAAAATGTTTCCCGCATGATTAAACGCGCTTTGATAGCGGGTCTAATGTCTGCAGGCGTAGAAGTTTATAACACAGAGATAATGCCTGTGCCTTTAATTAGCTACGCCGTCCGAATTCTTAATGCCACTGCCGGCCTCTCTGTGAAAAATCCTTATAGTGATAGCAAAAAAATATGCATTCGCTTTTTTGATCAAGATGGAATAGACGTAAATCGGAAAATTGAAACGGAAATTGAAGACAACTTTTTTAAAGAGAAGTTTAAACGGGTGGATCCGCAAGAAATTGGTGCAGTTTTATATCCGGAACGAAGCTTTGAAATTTATACAGCCGATATAATGAAATATATAAACCATGGCGTAATAAGAAAACGGCGACCGAAAATCATTCTGGATTGTAGTAATGGATCAGGTTCCATTATTGCACCCAATCTCTTGCAAAAAGTAGGGTGCGAAATTATTTCCTTAAATGCACAATTGTCTGAAGGAGTAAAAACAGAGCACTTATCCGTCTTAGATGATTCCTTATCAGATTTATCAAAGACGGTTCGAGCATTAGATGCCGACCTTGGAGTGGCTTTAGATGAAGATGCAGGGAGAGCGCTCTTTGTTGATAATAAGGGTGATGTCGTAGAAGGGGATGCGGCACTCGCCTTCTTTGTTAAACGACGCTTACATGAGCATAAAGGAGGACGGATTTGTGTGCCCGTTAGCGCTTCCCAAATAATAGATAAGATTTGTAAGGAAAATAATGGAACACTCATTCGGTCTCGAATTGGATATCGCCCACTCATTGAAAATATATTGAAGAACAAATGTATTTTTGGAGGGGAAGAAACTGGGGGGTTTGTTTTTCCGGAATTTCAATATGCGCGGGACGGAATCCTTGCATCTGCCTATTTAATAGAGCAAATTTGTAAAGAAGAAACACCGTTACATGATCTGATCACGGAAATTCCGAAGTTTTACATGGTTAAAAAAATCATTGATGTCCCCTACCAATATCGGGGAAAAATAATGCTATCCTTGATTGAAGAAGCCTATGAACATAATCTTTCAACGCTAGATGGTGTTAAAATATACTTTGACTACGGCTGGGTGTTAATCCGTCCTGCTATAGAGAATACCTTTGAAATTTGTTCAGAGGCAAATAGTAAAGATGAGGCGATTCAGCTTTACAAACATTGGGCTAGTAAAATCGCGGATATTATCCATACTATCGAAACAGGAATATAGATTCGTCTATCTCTTTATTCCTTCTAGATTTTTTATAGATAATTTGATATTTCCCGTAATAAATTGCACTAATAATTCAGGACTAGGATCAATCTTTTCATTGATGGCTAAATGATTCCAGATTTTAATAAGTTTTTTAAACTCTTCTGATTCATCAAGTATTTCGGATGCTAAATATTCTAAATCGTCGTTATTCTGTCTCGATTTCTTTTTAATGGCTGGGCAATATTCTTTGGCTTTAATTGAATAGCCCCAATAAAGTTCTTCCCCCCGAACTTGAAAGGTGTAAGGAAAAGACTGACATATGAGAGGACGGGATTCATAAATCTGGCATCCACTATTCTCAAGAAAAATGCATTTACCCTCTTTTTTCTGTAGCCCTAGAAAAATCCTCCCATGGTTTGTGATTATAGAAGGGCTCATTAATCGTTTTTCAAGGGTTATATCATTATTTTGGACTTGATAAAATCCTAGAACCTTGAATATATGGATATCCGGCAAATAGTACTCTAAGCGGAGGATATCACGGTGAGTAACCATGGCAAATAAAGAGGGATCACTGCAACATCTGCAACATCGTTCGCATTTAAAATCCAACCTTTTATCCTCCAAAAGCAGATTCAAAATCCTGGGTTAGGGTAAACTTCAATCCTAATTTTCAGAAGAGGGTTCCACGATAATGCCTTTCCCATTTGCCTTAACAATTACTTCTATTCCCGAATTTACCACTTCTGTAATTTTTAGTGATTTATCGGCTCGTATGACAACCCTGGTTGAATCAAAGAACTTTTTTCCCGAAGTCTTTTCAATGTCGCCTTTTGGTATTCCTACTTGTAAACGCTTAATTTTTTCTTTTAGCTCGTTATTTTCGCCTTTTATCTTCGCAATTTCTTCTTGTAATTTCTCAGATGTTTTAACGTCACTCGGTAATCCAGCTGTAGATTCAATAGTGGGAACACTTGCCCAAAATACTCTAGTTCCGCCCTTTTCCCGTTTAGATTCAACTAACCCTGCCGCCCGAAGGATAGCTATTATATCATACACGCGTCGTCGAGGCATTTGTAATTTTTCTGCAAGCTCAATATTATTAATCCCTTTATCTCCCGCATCTTTCAAATATTTTGTAGCTAACTTTGCTAAGTCCATCAATTTCATTAAAAATTCCTCATCTATCTGCTCTCTTATTTTAAGACGATTGCGGTGATTATCGCTTCAAATAAAAATAATATCGCATTTTTTAATAAGTATATTAACGACCTAAAATATCTGCTAGACAAATCGTATGGTTCCTTTTAAAATTCTTTAATTCTTAGGCTATTTAAAATTATGGGAAATTTGGATTTTATTTGGAGGCTTGGAGGGGTTTGGAGGTTTGGGCTATTTTTAAAGTGGTACCCATTCTTAAATTCATTAATGCATCTAAATTTGAAGTAATATGTCCAATTATATTAATACCACCATATGGTTTTGTGTCTTCCAAAAATATGCTAAGTGCATCATTCAAAGGCCAGTATCCAATTTCACCTTTTTTTGCGATTTCAACAGACTTTTCCTTTCCCATTTTTATGTTAACTACCATATTTAATTGATTACCTTGGTTAGTAACTTTCCCCGTAAGCGGGAATTTCAAAAGAATTTTCTCCACGGTTCTAGGCGCGTTCGTTCGCACTAGGTGCCCTTCAATTAGGTCTTCTGTTCCTAGCATTGTGATTTGTATAGGAAAGACATTTAATAATTTTCTGCGCTCGATTCTAATCGCCTCACTTTTTAAATATATAATTTAATTGCGTTAAACGATCCATAATCTCAACTAATTCACGTTCTATTTCCATTTTTTCGTGAAGATATTCTTCTTCGCTTACCATCTTGTCCTGTTCCTTCTTATTTAATTCTTTCAACTGTTGAATCAAACTTTTTTTCCGATTTTGTAGCTCTTTCATCATTTGGTTTCCGTTTTTCAATTATTTTTCACCAATTTAGTGGGCTAACGCTATAAATAATTCGTGAAAACTTAATAAATAAAAATATTTATTAATTTGCGCGCGCACAATTTACCAATTAAAATTGAGGAGATTTGTAGTGGAAGAATCGAAGGTTAAAATTAAGTTTCTCTCTCCAAATGAACCAGAATTAGAATTTTCAGTTACCCTCGCAGAAGCAATGGAATTAGAAATATTAACGATTACCAAACCCCCCAAACGTCTCATGAAAACTATATTTCGCGTAGGGAGAGAATTACTGGATAAGGCAGTAGACAACGCAGTAGCGCTTGATTTAATTTTGGGGGCTTCCCGTTCGGGCGATATTTACAATGCGTTGAAATATCTTGATTTTAAGAAAATCATAGAACGCCGTAAGGATATTAAGTTAATAAAAATTCTTTCTAAAGAAAACCTCATCCGACTATTGAATAAGATTGAATACTTTTTACAGACCTAGCACTTTCTATTTTACTATTATCTAAAATATTTCATTAACTCATTATTATCTTCCAATTTTTGCATCCAATTTATTTCTCCAACATTAGAAATCGGTCTTTTGTTAATGAGATCGAGAATAATCCTTATGGTTTCCTCCAAAGAGGCGTGTGAGGTATCCACTTCGTAAATTTTAGCCGGATCAAGGCTTTCTAAGGCATAAGAGGTACATAAACCTAATATTTCGGCTTGAAGATTTTCTTGAATTTTAGATGGGAAAAATTGTTTCTCGTTTAATCGATGCTCCAGAACCTGCGGATCTGTCCGAAGAATAATACATACGGAAACGAGTGCGTCAGGTACAATATCAGCATAGTGGCCTTCAATTATTAAGTTATCAGAAGTAGATTTAATAAACTTTTTAAGAAACGGAACGAGCTTCTCTAAATTAACCACCTCAGTTCGGCGTTTTACATCGGTTTCTAAAATAAAATTATTTTCTAAGGCGATTTCTGTTAAATTAATACATGTTGCAGAAATTTTATACTTTAATTCTTGTGCAAGGGTGGATTTACCCGTTCCTGGTGTCCCAGAAATTAGGAGGACAAGTCGTTTTGGTGCCATTTTCAAAGCTTTTAATCATTTTTTTAAAAAGAAAAAGAAAAAAGCATTATTTTTGCAATCCCATCTTCCAAGGAATTGCTTTTAGTCCACTTGGATGAAAATTTTTAGCAAGTTCCCTTAATTCTTCAATTTCGGAGTTGTTTAATTGAAAGTCGGTAGCACCAAGATTAGATTCTAATTGTTGAACACTTTTCGCACCTGGAATAGCGATCACCGAAGCATTTGAAATTAACCAATTTAAAGCAACTTGTGCGGAGACTTTCCCATATTTTTCTCCAATTTCCCTCAATTTACTTAGAAGAGGTTCGGCTCTTTTTAAATTCCCGGGACTAAACAAAGTATTCATCCGCCGCCATCCCTTATGCTGCAATCTATTCGCATAGGTATATTTCCCAGTTAACATGCCTTGAGCTAATGGAGAATAGGCTATAATTTTTACCCCAGTCTCTTGAACATAAGGTAAAAGTTCTTTTTCGGGATTTAATTTTGCCAGACTATAACCTACCTGATCGGAAACAATTTCATACTTCGTCAATGCTTGGGCACTTTTCAATCGTTTCATTGAAAAATTAGATACGCCAATATATCGAATTTTACCCTCATCAACTAGCTTATCGAGAGCTTTTATCGTTCCTTTTAGAGGAATGATGGGATTTGGCCAGTGAATTTGATACAAATCAATGGTTTTAACACCCAAGCGCTCTGCACTGCGTTGGGCTGCTTTTACTACACCCTTAGTGGTCATATGGTGCAGAAATACTTTTGTGGCAATAAAAACCTCATCACGGCGCTCTTTAATGGCTTCTCCAATAATTTCTTCCGATTTCCCTCCAGCATACAGTTCTGCAGTATCTATTAGATTCATTCCTTGATCGAGAGCTGCATTTATTATTTTTATGGCTATATCCTTTTCAAAATCGCGACCATAGCCCCATGCTTTACTACCAAGTTGCCAAGAACCTAGTCCGATAGCGGAAACTTTCTCTTTTGCTTTTCCCAATTCTACATATTTCATATTACACACTTCTTTATTTAGTAGGTTATAGATAATTTTCGGAAGAAAAGACTGCTTGAATTTGATTTTCATCCATAATATCAAGTATAATTTCGCAATAAGGTGAATCAAGTTCTTTAATTTTTATCGATACAAATATATCGGTTTCAATACATACCTTCATTTCCATTCATCGCGCAATCCTTTTTGGAATTCGAGACTTGGTTCGACAGGCTTACCATCTTTTAAAATATCTTTTATTTTTTCTTGAATTTTTTCTAAAAATAATTTTCCTTCTTGTATTTTGAAGATTATCGCGTCACCTGATTTAATTTTATATAACTCGCGAATTTCTTTAGGTATGACTATTTGACCTTTTTTCCCTATTTTTCCAAATGATTTTTCCTCAAGTTGCTTATGGGAATCTGCTGCAGCCACT
>CAYGYC010000212.1:0-8113 GCA_964353755.1 uncultured archaeon
TAGATGCTTAAATTTCAAAATGGAATTTGAATTTTTTTTAATTCTTCAAAAAAAAGTTTAGGATCGGGTTTATTATTTGCGTTTAATTTTTCAATGTCAATATAATCACTTATGGGTAAGCCAAAAAGTAGTTTTCCTTCTGCCAACAGTTTATTAGGAAGTGTATCAAAAGATTTTTCAATTAATTTGAGGTCTAAAGTTAAAATTTGTAAACCACCAGAAAAATTTTCTACAGCTATTTTATCTAATTCGAAAAATTCCTTAGAGAATACTAAATTTTTGATTGGTGATTCAAACCCATTTTCAGTTATAATTAAAATATCGATATCCGAATCGTCTGTAGAATCACCCCTAGCGCTACTTCCAAATAAATAAATAGACATAATATGATTATATCCATAAATTTTCTTCAAGAATTTTAATAATTGCCTACTAAGTTTATAATTTTTAATATAATTATTTAATTTCATTCATTTTACCTATATAATTTTCTATTATTTCCTTTATTCTTAATATTATTTGTTGAAATAATTTGAAATCTTCATTAGAAACTGATTCTATGCGCCCATATTCTCCTTTACTAACAAATTCTAGTGATCTTGCATATAATTCATTTAATAAAGATGCTTCTTTTCCCAATTTTTGATTGGCGTCATTTGATAATAAGACACGCTTAATAATACGATGATTTTTGTGCTTTAAGTTTTCAGGAATATCAAGATAATCTAATAAAGCTGAAATTAAATGATAAATTGCCCAATGCCCTTCCGTAAAAAAATTGAATAATCAATTTCTCCTTCTTTAAGGCTTTTATATTCCTCAACAAGTTTTGATAATAATTCCATTTTAGTTTTAAATCGCTTTAAATGATCTAAGTATTTCATTATGAATACATTAACTTTGGTAATACAAAAATCTTTTTTTATAGAATATTAGTTTTTTACTGAATAATTCGAGTTTGAGCCCTCTAAAATTACCTCAATTAGGATTAGAGCGAATTATCAAGTGTCATCTAACTTTTAAATAATATTACGGTTCACAGGACTTTTTTACGGTTCACAGGACTTTTGTTTTTTTGGCAAAATATGTGGGATTTAACCCGCCAATAATTCCACCAATGATGATGAGACCGAATCCAACTACAATGAATAAATTTTCATTGAAAGGCGATAAATAGCCTAATACGGTTCTATTGAATAGAAAAATGATGCCAAATAAGGTAAAAACTATTCCGGATGGGCTGATTCGATAATACTTATGGCGAATATTAAAATTCGGATCCAAGGCTTGAGTTTCAATTCTTTCAATAAATCGCAATTGCTTCAAATCGTGGTAATCACGCCCGATTAAGAATCCGCCCAGAATTATAAATGCCGTTCCAAGATATAAAAGAATATGATATTTAACAAAATCGAGCAGTGGAATATTGGTTGGCCACCAGCCAATAAGGTTTAGAAGAAATCCGATCAATATAAAAAGAAAGCCATAGATATTCTCGTGGATATGATACCCTCTAATATGCTGTTGTTCATATTTTCCTTGATATTTAATAGCATAGTGAGGCATCAGAACAAAAAAAAGGGCGTAAATGAACGTAAAATTCAGATTGCAAATTGAAAAAAAGAGGAGGTATGAAAACTCAACAATAAAAAACCAAAAGATGTTAGCAATTAAGCCCGTTATAAAAATCAAAAAGGTTATTATTTTTAAGTTCTGAAACTTGAAGGAAAAAGGGGCTAGTATTCCAAGAAAGGTAAATGAAACTAGGAGAGAGGAGAAAAAAAGAGGATGATAAAACATTTCTAGGTAAAAAAGGCCATAAAAAATCATGCCTAAAGTTAAAATCCCGGTAATTCCCAGACCCCATTTCAAATTCACTACCATTAAGCCTCCGTCAGTTGTGTTACATTTTATAAACATCTAGAAATGTAATAAAAATAGCCTTATGGACATGTTTTTGTTTATTTTATTAAGAAGCTTGCGAAAAATAATTAGTTTTAATATAATTTCCGTTTTTTCAAGATGGAAATAATGTCATTCAATAGAGTTAAGAAAAAGAAGCGTTGATCGAGAATATCATAATGGGATTTATCGCCTAAAGAGGCCATTTTTGCGATTTCCGTTTCAGACAATTTATTGTTTTTAATTAAATCCATGCGGACTTTGAATTGGTCTTCCATTCGGACTGGAATGAGGATATCATAGATAGATTTTCGGAGGAAGGAGAGAAAATCAGAGGTAATGTATGATTTCAGTTTGGATTCAAGATATGTTAAAATATCACGTTCAAGAAGAGTTTCGATTTCGGTTAAACCGACCATTTCGGTTTGGATATTATCATTAAAAAAAGTTACTATTTCGGTCTTTAATTTATCGGAGATATCCCACGATTGGATATGCTTATCTAGTTTTTTCAGAAAAATAGATTTTAAATATTTTTTATACTCAATAATGTAGGCTTTGCTTTGTTTAGCGTCGGAACAGACTTCAATCACTTCGCCATAGGGGGTGAGGTAGGTAAAGCCCTTTCCTTCGGGACCGGTTCCGCCGTGTGTTATCATACTAACAATCGGATATTCGTATTGGTATTCGCCACGCTCATACTTTTCCATAACTTTTTCAAGGAGAGGTGCATTGATGAAATGCTGTTTGCGGAAAGGAAGTTGAGCAAAAAGGTCAATTCCGAAAACATTATTATCCAGATTAATATTTTCTTCCACTTCGTATATAAAATAATCTTCATCATATTTTTCTTTACGATTGTTAAACTCTTGATAATATTGTTTGAATGTCCCATGTTTTCGCGTTTGCAGTCCATAATTGCTATAGCTCAAATCGATGAATGAATAAATTAAATTTACTCGTTCAGAGGGCTTCCTAACTTGAATCCACGTTAGAGTTGAGGTGGTCAAAAAATTCGAACTGGTGAGAAAATCGGAGAGAGCGGTGGGTAAATAAGATTCAATGAAATGTAAAAACCCTTCAGAAAGGGGACCGAATAAACTTTGCAAATTTGCCATTCGCAATTCAAAATCACGCAAAGAGAGTTTAGAGAGAGATTTTTTCCCCGTTTTTGTGAAAAGGTGATAATCGTTAGCAAACTTCAAAACGCGAAGAAGCAGATCGATATTAGGTAAATATTCGATAAAAAGACCAGTGATTTTTTGCTCTAAATCGCTGATTTTAGTTAAGTCTACTGAAGTTCCTTGATTCTGAAGTCTGCTCATAAGTCTTTCGAATGCGGTAAGATTTCCATTGGCTAAATACCGATCGAATTGTTCAAGATAGCTTCTCTCTGATAAGGCCATAAAATTTTAACTCTTTTTAGGATTAATAGGGTTATTTTATTTGAATTTCATACCAATAGCAATAATATCACTTAATATAACAGCAGAGACTTCTCGAGGACCAGCCCCTACACCAGATAAGGTTACTTCGCCAGCTTCTTTAGTTGTTAAATTAATAGCATTCATAATTCCATTTACATGGGCTAAAGGATTTGAAATATTGATAGATTGTGGTTCAACGGATGCTAAAATTCCGTTATCGGTTAATTCAAGGGAAGCGATATGTTTTATGACTTGATTTTGAAGATGCGATTCTAAAATTTTCGCTTGCGTAATATCTTCAATACCGCGGGTCTTAACGGCACTAAGTGGTAAATTATAATCCATCAGCACATTGGCAATAATTACCAGTTTTCGAGCCGCATCTAGACCGGAAAGATCATCCGAGGGGTTCGTCTCACAAAAGCCTGCTTTTTTTGCTGATTCGATTGCTTGGGCGTAAGGCGTTCCTTCACTCATCCGGGTAAGGATATAATTGGTAGTGCCATTTAAAATGCCTTCAATTTTCACAATCTCGCTGGCGGCTAACCCCTCGTGGAGAATCGCAAAAATAGGAATCACTCCACCAACGGTCGCCTTAAACCGAAATTCACAATTGTTTGAACGTGCCCATTCGATCAGATCATGATAGTGAAAAACTAAGGGACTCTTATTCGAAGTTACAACATGTTTTTTGCTTTGAAATGCTTTTTGAATGAAGCTTATTGCGGGCTGCCCATCTAGCGTTGAAGGGGTCATTTCAACTATAATATCACTCGGGATTTTCTGAAGTAACTCTTCGTAGGATAAATTATTGCTGCGACCTAAAAGTTCAGGTTTCTTTAAGGATAATATATCTTCAAGATCCAGCCCTTTCCCCGATTTATCAACAATGGAATAATTAATATCACTAATTCCAGTAACTATAACATCCATGGAGAATTTTTTTTGTAAATAATTCCTCTTTTCTAAAATCATTCGGGCTAAAGCACGCCCTATATTACCGAATCCAACTAAAATGATTCTAATTGGTTTTAAAGTACCACGATTCAACGCCAGATTGTCACCTTCCGGAGATAACTTTTATTTACGCGATTTAGATAGGGGATTCACCTCGTAATTTTGGCTTGTGTGAAGAAATCCAGATCTTCAGGATGGGCATTAAAATATTTTCGAGCAGGTTCTAGGATTTCTATTAATTTATCAGCTATCGCGGATTTTAAATCACTCGGATGGATTTGTCGATTTTGAAATTGGTCTACTAATTCGGATAAGGTAACGGATATAGTGCCGCCATATTTTTCTGGTCGTTTAATTTCTAAAATAGCATCTTTTTCGCGTAAAATAATGTATTTCGCAATTTCTATCAGAGGATTTTCGTTGATTTGCGACTCTGGACACCACGCGCTCTTGATTTTTCGTTTTATTTCCTCCGGGGAATCATGAATAAAAATACAACTTTCAGGCCTACTTTTACTTTGCTTCATACTAATTTCGGCATCGATGGCGGTATCCGCATCATACCCCATTCGTTCCACTTTCTGTAATCCCATTAGGAGATGATGATGCACCGCTACAGGCTTCCATAAACCCAAGGCAGGGCCTACTTCACGCGCTAACATGTTGGCATGGCGTTGATCGAGCCCTAATTGGGTGATATCGATTTCTAAGGCAAAAATATCGGCACATTGCATTAGTGGATAAAGGAATAACGAAATTTGGAGGTTTTCATAGGTTTCGGATACCCGCCCCATGATGGGTAGACATCTTCGAATCCGTTTAAAAGTGGTATGGGTCGAAATTTTTAACAGTGTTTCCCAATACTCGGTTCTTTGAACAAGATCACTGGCATAAATGTATTCAACGCCCTTACTAATACCTAAAGCAGCCCAACCCTTTTTGAAATATTCTGCGGCCTGTTTAATTCTGGTCATGTCTCCTTCCAGCTTCCGATTCAAGAAGGCATGCCAATCTGCAAGAAGAACCTTATAACGGACCCCCGCTTGAATAAAATCCTTCATCTTTAAACCGGAGATTAGACCTGTTCCTAAATGCATCATGCCTGAAGGTTCAAAGCCGTTATAAGCAATCGGATGGTCTTTCGTCTCTAGGAGTTGTCGCAAATCTTCTTGAGTAATTATTTCTTCGGTTGGAGGTTTGGCAATTAGCTCGATCTTCGTTTCTATATCCATGATAACATCTCAATCTCTAATATTATCAGTAAAACGCTCGATATTCGTTTCTATTTATTTGAGATTGTGCAGGTGCTATATTCATTCGCACAACTTGATTTCAAACATAATTCTTATTCGCACATTTTACTCTGTAAAATACCCTAGTAATAAGATGTTATTAATTATGCGTTTCAAATTCTTGATTAAGAAACACGGTTAGTTAATTAGATTTGACTCAGATTAATTGAACTGAACACGACATCATGTTCCTATAACTCATTAGGATAACAATTTTAATTATTCAATCAAATTTACCAGATGTTTTAATTAAAATGACTTAATTAGGATTAAAATTATGGGAAAAGGGTTAAACTCCAAAGACTTGGTATCATTTTTTAATTTTAAAAAAGGAGTATTCATGCTCAAATTTATTCTACTTATTATTTTAAATATTAGATAAAATCATCTTGTATGAAGTGGTAAGCCTTTTTAAGGTTTAAATACCTCCAAATGTTAGCCTATCACATAAAAAATAATCTAAATTAGATCTCTAAATGGGAAAATATTTTGAAAAGCAGAAGGATTTTTAAAAAAATCAAATTGGAAAAAACAAATTTATTAATAAGTCTTTATGTATTATTAGATGACATCTAAAAAGAGATAGGATTGATAAATTTGAGTATAACCAGCAATTCTGAAAAGAAAGTTACTAAATTTCCATTTTGGATTATTCCTATCATTGCGCTAGTTGTTTATATAATGTTTTTATATATTGTACAGCCAATCGATCCAAATATTGCCACCCATATTGAGGCTGTTCAATTAATCATTTTAGCAGGAATTGCCGCAGTGTTATTTGCGTTAGTATCTCGCCATTTTAAGTGGTTGAGCACGAAGCCGGGGCAAACTGCATTAATTATTGCCATCGGAATCGTGATTTTTACCATAGCTGAATCGATATATTATGGATATGAATTGTTGGTGATTAGTGGTACTTTAAGTGAGGTGCCGGATCCCTCAATTGCCGATATCTTTTATATAAGTGGTTATATCCCGTTTATGACTGCCTTATGGCTGAATATTCGGACTATTAAGATGCAGTTTACACGATCCATTTTCCTTCTATGGATAGCATTGTCTATAGGAGCTACCATAGCTATCGGTTTGTTTGTCGCCTTTCCACTTATAGGAGCAGAAATAACTTTGGCGGAGATAGTATATGCCATTTACCCCTTAGAAGATTTGGTATTAATCATCCTTATTTTAGTAATTATCTTAAAATTCAAATCTGGGGAAATCTCCAGACCTTGGATGGTCCTGATCGCTGGCATTATTGTGGAGGCAATAGGAGATCTGTATTACTATTATGTGGAAGAACTGGCAGTATACAACTTCTACGATTTCTGTTTTGCCATAGAATATATACTGTATATCGCGAGCGCACTCTATTTTCTGTGGTTGTATAAGAAGCAATAAGTAATCTAAGGAGAAAAAGAAAGGGTTTCAAATGTTTCGAGGATTTTTAGTAATTCATGAGGGCGGAAATCCGATATTCACTTTTTTTACGGAAAAAGGGATCGAACATCGGGAAGTTTTAATTTCGGGATTTATTAGTGCGATACAATCATTCGCATCAGAGGCCTTTTTATCACCAGATGGTGGTAGTATTCAATCTATAAGATTATCTCAAACCCTTCTGACCTTCAAGAAACTTATTGTTCGCAATACCAATAGTAATCCTTTCCAGTATTTTTTTGTGCTGCTTACCGATTTAACTAAAAGGAAACAGAGTGAAACGGACCAAGTATTAGAATATTTGAGCCTTAATTTTCTGAGTTATAAGAGAGGCGAATTCCGCCGAAACTTACGGAAACAAAACCCACAAATGGCTGATTTCAAAGATTTTGAGGAATTCATCAAAAAAGTTATCGAATATGACTGGAAGGACCTAGGAAAAAAGGTTAAACCAGTTCCCGATTCGTTGATTCAAGGGCTACTCAATGAACTCAGGGATTATGTTCCACTAGACCAAATTATTAATTTACATCCAAAAATTATGCCACTTGGAAAATCCTATGCGTGGCTTTCAGATGATCTCTCTAAAGAAGAAGAGGAGAATTTAGTTAATAAAATAAAACAAACAATCGCCCGTCTATTTGGAGAATCTTTTTTCAATTCACTCATCGATAGAGTCAATAACCAATTGCTAGTTAACGAAATTCGTACAAGAGAAGGTCCGGGTACGTCTCAATGAATTCGGAAATAATTCCAAATTTCAAAAAGAGTGGGGAACGTGAAATCCGATTCATTCAATGTCTTCATCGAACAGGAAGCGTTTAGAAATATTGTAATTCATACAGCGCAATTTGCTCATTTTGACCTTAACGTGAAGAATTGGAGAGAAGTATATGGCTTTCTTTCAGGTTATATAGATTCTGAAACCCACTGGGTACATATTACTGATGCATTTGCAATAACACACGGAACCCATTATGGGGTTGAATTTAAAAAACCCCATTACGTGTTGAGTGCGTATTTGAATCTCATGATTGCAGAGAAGAATGAATTTTTTGTGGGATGGTATCATTCCCATCCGGGATTATCTCTTTTTCT
>CAYGYC010000213.1:0-8088 GCA_964353755.1 uncultured archaeon
TAGATGTAGCTGGATTAGAGATTGAGTTAAGTGATTTATTAGGGGTTAAAGTGGATTTAGTGGAAAAAAAGGATCTAAAACCGTATATTGGGCAACGTATCTTAAAAGAAGTAGTTTATGTATGACAGATAAGAGAGATTATAGAGATTATCTTGTAGATATTTTAAATGCAATTAATGATATTGATGGATTTATTAAACATATGGATTTTAAAACTTTAATAAATAACAGAGAGAAAATTTATGCAATTGTTTTTTGTTTACAAATTATAGGTGAAGCTGTAAAAAAAATTCCCGAGGAGATAAGAACTAAATATAAAAAAATTCCTTGGAATAAAATAGCAGGAATGAGAGATAGACTCAGTCATGGATATTTCACTATCGATTTTGAAAAGGTGTGGGAGACCGTAAAACGCGATTTAGCACCGTTAAAAGAAATAATAACAGAAATTGTAAAAAAGGAAATTGGAAACGAAATTTAATTATTGAAGACGAACTAATCAAAAAACCAAAAATAAACCAGAAATCACGAAAGATTAATAGCTAATTTATAACTCCTTTTTATAAATCTCGAATTGCGCATCAATTTCTTCTTGAATTTTAGTTAGATCTTCGTCCGTGAGCGTTCTGAACCGGTTTTGTGCCCGAAAATAGTCTCTAACGGGTACCCGCTTTTTCTTTCCTTCAACTATTTCCCGGCTTATATTTGAGAGAATTAATTTCCCATTGATGATTTCATAGAGCGGCCAAATACCTGATTGCGTTGCTAAACGCCCAATTTTGATCATATCCCTTTGATCAAACCCCCACCCGGGAGGGCAAGGCGCGATTATGTGTATGTACCGAGTATTCCCTTTAAACTCCTCCTTAGCTTTTTTGAATTTTAAGTATAAGTCAATGGGATAAGCGGGATTAGCGGTCGCCACATAAGGGACACCATGGGCTGCTAAGATTGCTGGCATATTTTTCCGTTTCTGTCGCTTGCCTGTAGGAGTCGTGGTGGTAAAAGCGCCATAGGGCGTAGATCCACTGCGCTGGGTTCCTGTGTTCATATAAGCCTCATTGTCATAGCACACATAAATCATATCAGTTTCCCGTTCAGCAGCTCCAGAAAGGGATTGAATTCCAATATCCACAGTTCCCCCATCTCCTGCCCAGCCAAGGACTGTAATATCCTTTTTGCCCAAAATATCCAGCGCAGCTCGAATCCCACTCAAAGCGGCTGCGGTCGATTCAAAAGCGGTGTTCAGCATTGGGATTTGTAGACTAGTCACCGGATACATACCTGCATGAACGGTGCTACAGCTCGCAGGCGTGGAAGCGATGGTGCGTCTCCCGAGAGCTTTTAAGGCGAAGCGATAAGCTAGTGCAAATCCACAGCCCCCACATGCCCGCGTTCCAGGGTAAATCAATTCATCTTCGGGTAAATCTCTTGGTAAAAGTCTTTCGGACATTTCCATCACTTTTGAACATTTATCCATTCATTTTCTTTATCTATTTGCCCACTTTCAAGGACCTCATTGGTCTTCTTCACCGTGCTGGCAATTTGATTCACGTCCACATCTCGACCTCCAATACCTAGCAGGTAGCCGTGAACGGTCTTCGGGACATGATGGGTGAAAAGTGCTGCTTTCAATTCAGTACACACGGCCCCTTCATAGCCATAACTCAAATTGCGGTCAATCACCACATAGGTCTCGGCTTTGGTTTGTTTTGCAAAAGAAGCCAACGCTTTCGCGGGAAAGGGACGAAATAATTTCAGGCTTAAAACCCCAACATTAAATCCTTCAGTTCTCAATACATCTGCGGCAACGGTAGCCTCTGAGGCAAGAGACCCCATCGCTACAATTATAAAATCGGCATCAGCGCACATATATTCCTTGTAAAGCCCATATTGCCGCCCAAAAATTTGCCCAAATTCGTGGTCGACTTGCGCGATTACATCAATTGAAGCGAGAAGCGACTGTTGTAATTTATATCGAATTTCAGGATACGCCCCAAATTTTTCAATATGCGGATGATCATGCCTGATCCAAGGGAACGTTACGAGATTGAAAACACGAGGATTATCGGGATCGAGTACAAAAGGCGGGTTATACGCTGGAAGAAATGCATCTACCGCACCTTGGTCAATGATTTCAACGGGCATGAGGGTATGTGAAAGAATATAGCCGTCATAACACACCATCACTGGGATATGTGCCTTTTCGGCGATCTTATATGCTTGCAGAATGGTATCATATATTTCTTGGTTGTCTTCACAATACAATTGGATCCAACCCGTATCACGTTGCGATATTGAATCCTGGTTATCAGTCCACACATTCCACGGCGCTGCCATGGCACGATTCACACAAGCCATCACCACAGGTAGGCGTGCCCCAGCCGCCCAGTGAAGCTGCTCATGCATTAAAGCAAGCCCATTCGCCGAAGTTGCAGTAAAGGTTCGTGCTCCAGTAGTACTCGCCGCAATACAGACCGTCATGGCACTGTGCTCTGATTCCACACAGACATACTTCGCCTTCAATTCTTCTCTCTCAACGAATTGAGATAATAATTCCGTTACCGGGCTTTGTGGGGTAATCGGATACGCTGCTATAACCTGAACCCGGGCTGCTTTACAGGCGTGCGCCGCTGCGTGGTTCCCGTTCAAGACTAATTTTTCGCCCATAGTGTTTATCCCTCGAATTCCGATTCATCTTTCATACTAATTGCCTTAGATGGACATTCCTCCGCGCAAATAGCACACCCCTTACAATAAATATAATTAATTTGAGGCGGAATCGTCCGTGATACCGTTCCTTCTGGACAGTAAAGCCAACATAACATACAAACGAGCTTATTCTGCTTTACCGCAGCGCATTTTGAGGGGTCCAGTACCGGATATTCTGTGCGCCAAGTGCCAGTCCGTCCGCCCTCCCCTTCAATAGGCACTGAGGCGGAACATATTGGGACCTCTATATCCTTTAATTTCTCCTTTTTCATCTTCCTACACCTTATTCTAATAGAGTAATGTCATAGGTTCTTGCGGCTGCTTCCGCATTCTTATCTCCGGGTGAACCCCGAAAGTGTTGTTTAATAATGTCTTGAATATCCGCTAAGGTTACTCCGATGGTTGTGGCTCTTACCACCGCCCCTAAAATAGGGGTATTCAAGACTAGTAAGCCCGCAGATTTCAGCTCTAATTCAAGAGCGACTCTGGTCGCATCTGCAGTTATCACTTTAAACTTTGTATTGATCCCCAATTTCCCAGGGCGCTTTGGCGTATTGATAATTATAATGCCCCCTTCTTTTAATCCCGCAGTTACATCTTCATCTCTTAAGAGTGTTTCATCGAGTACAACCACAAGGTCCGGGTGAACAATTTGCGATCGCAAGCGAATTTTCTCATCTGAAATTCGAGTGGAAGCGGTAATTGGAGCCCCACGCCGTTCTGCTCCGAAAGAGGGTGATGCCGTAATAAATAGATTATGATGGTAATATGCGGCTTCCGCTAAGATTTGCGCCGCTGTTATGGCACCTTGTCCACCACGTCCATGCCATCGAATCTCATATAACATGAAATACAACCCTCATCTCTTTCTTTTCATAAGAAGACCAAAATATGGCACCTTGTTCGCCTCGACCATGCCATCGAATCTCACATAACATGTAATACAATCCTTGTGTTTTTAATAAGAAGGACAAAATTGGAATAAAAGAATTATTGTTGTATTTGAATTTCCATCCATTAATAAAAACAATAAAAGGAGGGAAACATTAAATGGTTCCAATTCAGATTATTATTTCTATATGTGAATGCGCTTGGAAGTACCTTTTTTTCCTTTTAATTAATATGTTAAATGTTTTATACCTGATTCAACGGGATAACCTTTCCGACGCCAGAGGAACATTCCACCACTGAGATCACGCAGGTAACTAAATCCATGCTGGCTCATTAACTTGGCAGCTAGCTTAGATCTCATTCCACTACTACTTTCTTCATTGATTGTCATCTTCAAAGAAACGATAAAAATTAGATAAGCAAATTATTCTAGTTAGTTCAAGATTTAAAAATAAGGGTAAAAATTGTTTTTGCACGGCTAATGGTCGTCTTTGGGTCGGATTTTAAGGTTTATTTTCTTTGGCTAGCTCGTCGCATTGCGTAAAAATAGGTTCCAATGACCCATCCCGCAGCATTGCGGCGGTTTTCTTCAATAATTTAACTATTTCGGCTCTAAATCGATTAATAACGATTTGTCTGCCCACGAGTTCTAAAATACCTCTCTTGAAATACAGTTTGATAAGAGAAACTTTGACATTGATACTCTCTCCCATATCTTCGACAGTAATGAGGAGTTCTGACTTATCCACTTCATTACTCTTTTCAACAGTAAGTAGGTAATTATTACCCTCTTTTTCCTCAAATAGCACATCTTGTACTATATGTGCTGTATGTTTGATGAGCCCCGTTAATCCAATGGTGAAGGTATACTTGACTTCTTGATGGATTCGGTTCTCCTCTAAAAACTCGAATTTCATGTCCTGTTCGGGGAGGGGTGACATCTTTTTCCACAAATGCGTGCATCTAATATATTTCTTTACTCGTTCCAACGAAATAGGTAAGATTTTTGATACATCAATTAAATTCCGTGGCATTTTTATAACTTCCAAAATTGTTTGATATTTTTACATTGAATATAAATGAAAAAAAAGTTGATAAAGGTAACTCTTCTCACAAATGAAATTACTTTACTTGAAAGGGGAGTTTGATTTGAAAAGTGCGGTCTTTGTCAGTGGTGCTAAAGGACCCGGTAAGGAGAATCCAATGCTTCCCCTTTTCGGTTGCAATCAATTGCGTTTCAGATTCGAAATCATCCCCCGGCAAAATCTTTTTCACGAGAGTTTCTTTGAATTCTTCTACCACTTTTACTCCCATGCTAGTAGAAAACCGCATCCGAAAGGACATCATGTACTCTTTGGGACTCCTATTTAAAATTCGGAATTTAATCGGAATTTTCAATTCCGGCTGTTCCGGCGGTTCAAATTTGTAATCATCTTGTAAATCGAAGAAAATCACCATTTCATTCTTGAGAAATTCCTTCATACATAGGGATAGGGCAGCTATACTTCATAATTGTTTCTACTTATGATCTTCAAATAACATCATAAGAATAAAAAAAATTAAGGATCATCACTTGGGAACCTTATCTTTTTTTCCTAGGGATGGTTCGCACCAAAACCGACGAATTAAAAAAGGGAAAAAAGGGGCGTTTAAATTGACTATAATCAATATTGACTATAATCCCAAAAGATATTTGTTCCAGTTTTCCTTAACTTCTCTAAAATACTCCTGTTAGGCTCATATTTCAAGGGATTGCTCTCAAGATCTAAACGTTGGAGAGTATGAATATTGCTAAGGAATTCTGGGAGTACCGTGAGCTGATTATCCATTAATTGCAAGGATGAGAGATTTAATGCTCCGAGGGATTCTGGAAGAGCCATGAGTTCGTTATGTCCCAAATTGAGGGAGCGGAGGGCGGTGAGCTTACTAAAGGATTGTGGGAGAGTTGTGAGTTTATTATGGTCTAACTCAAGGGTTTGAAGGGATTTGAGCTGCCCAAAGGAATCCGGAAGGATCGTAAGTTCATTTCTGTTTAAATTGAAGATTTGGAGGGATTCGAGCTGGCCAAAGGAATCCGGAAGAGAGCACAACTTATTATCTCTTAGATAGAGAATTTGGAGAAAGGTGAGCTCGCCAATGAAATCTGGGAGATTCGAGAAGTGATTACCTGTTAAATAGAGCTCTTGAAGTGACTGGAGGGCGCCTATAGATTCTGGGAGGGTTGCAATTTCATTAATCCCTAAATATAGAATTTTGAGTGATTTTAGGGCGCTAAAAGATTCTGGAAGGGTCGTAATTTCATTTCTGCTTAAATTGAGAGTTTGGAGGGAGGTGAGTTTGCCAAAAGAATCTGGGAGGGCGACCAATTTATTTTCATTGAGATGGAGGATCTGGAGAGATGTGAGTTCATCAAAGGAATCCGGGAGAATCGTGAGCTGATTAGTCGACAAATCAAGTTCTTTAAGTGAATTGAGCGACCTAAAGGATTCTGGGAGCGTTTTTAACTTTAAATGCTGGAGATTTAATCCTATAACCTTACCTTTTTCCACCTGCACTCCTGTAAATTCTCGTGTGATTTTATCCACATACGGAATGGAAGTACCGCATAACTGTTCCAGTGTCTCAATAACTGCTATTTGTTCTGATTCCACCTATTTACCATACTATCACAAGATATATTAGTATTTTATTATATAAATAGGTTTTGAATCTTATAATTTTGCGCATTATTATAAAAAACGATATTAAATGTCATATTTTCTTAAATGGCGGGCTGAGAAATAGAATTCAAAACTTCTCTTTTTTTATTTCAAAGGGATCTAGTCTTTTTTCTTTACATCCTCCACTAATTTATCAATATCTTCTAATGTCCAATCACTCCCCTGAAAACTAGGGCGCAATTCAGGAAGTGATCGGACTTTGGAGATTATTTCAAAAATATTCTTATTAAAGCCCCTTTCTTCAAATTTTTCTGCAATTTTTTTAATAGGTTTCTTTTTTTTCACCATTTTTTTCAGGAGTTTTAATTCCTTCTCATTCCATTGACCCATAGGTCATCCCAGCCTTTTTGAATTGTATTATTTTTGTTCCCGCTCAAGTTTCAAGGTACAAAAGCCCATCATTACAAACCAGCCACATGTGGAGAGAACTGCCAGCCATTCAGTAAATGCAAACAAGGGCGCGATTTCCAGAAATTGCTGCATAAGAATGACGCGTTCGGGAGCAGTCGTATTCATGAACATAAATAGGAAATCAAGCCCATATTGGCTTAGCATCGGAATAATGGAAGCGATTACCGAAATACTACACGCGATACTGATCAAGGTCCCAATGACTTGGATTTTTTTCCATTTTTTACTGAGATGCATCGAAATGCCATAAAGGAGTATGAAAATCATTGCAAAGAGAAAAAAAAGCGTAGCGCCGATCAGATGGAAATAAAATAAATCGTTTAAATAGAGATTGCCAAAAATTGAAACGATAAATAGGCCGATTACCGCAATTAGCGAACTGAAAATGGCC
This sequence comes from uncultured archaeon, assembly GCA_964353755.1. GTDB lineage: Archaea > Asgardarchaeota > Lokiarchaeia > Helarchaeales > HEL-GB-A > CAYGYC01. Next base: position 7,126 of record CAYGYC010000213.1, read on the forward strand.
AGCAAATTAATAATGTTTCGTTTTCTTGCCTGGGTTTCCCCGCTTTTTACCCATAAAAATCGCGTTAAAAATACAATATACGGCGCCAGTAAACATCCAAGTACGATTATACCAATTCGAAATACCGGTTCCGCGCCGTTAGGTCCCCATCCTAACATGCTGACGGGATTAGTGAAAAAGGAATATGGTGTAGTCATCCCGTATAAATTTGCTGCTATTAAGAAGGTCGCAAATCCAAACATCCCGCCAATAATGGCCCAATAGCTCCCAGGGATCTTCGTATAAAATTTATTTAAACCTTCTTTAATGGATTCCATGGTCGATTTATCAATTTTAGCCTTTAAAAAGATATTGATCTGAGGTTCAAGATTCAAGTGGATTCAGGAATCAAAAGAATGAATTTGGCATCTTTTGAGTAATCCGCTCGAGTTCTATCATCTCCCCAAACTTTTCTGTTATCGGAATCGATTGCCTTTTTAAGATCAAGCGCGTATTAAAAACTATTTCCTAATGATTTCCCCGAATTCTGTTTAATTGAAAATTGAAGGCAATAATTATATTTTTCTAAATGGAATATAAGTTTGTGATTTAAAAATGGTCAATGTTATTGGTTTTGATGTCGGTGGAGTGAACATCAAAGGTTCCTTTATTAGTTACTCCTCAAATCGAATTAGCTATTCCAAAATAAGTTCAAAATATTATCCGATGTGGCTCCATCAGCCGCAAGAATTTCCAGAATTATTAAAAGGCATGATAAAAGAGCTCGTTGGGACTTCTAAGATTGATTTGGTGGGAATTACGCTCACGGCAGAAGTCTCCGATGCCTACTATCGTAAAAGAGATGGAGTTTTTCATGTCTTAACCACTTTTGCAGAAATACTGCCCAAAATCCCTAAGAAAGTCATTAGCACTTATAATAAATTTTTATCTATTGATGCAGCTATAAAGGATTATATGGCAGTG
>CAYGYC010000214.1:0-8072 GCA_964353755.1 uncultured archaeon
TTTTTCTTTTCTTTTGCCATTCGAATCACTTCCTTTTCTTTTTTAATTCAAGTGCCGCTTCAGCCACTTGTTGGATGGGGTTTTCAAAAAGCGGGAGTTCCTCTCGGATTTTGAAAAAACCGCCCGAGGTCATTTGGGGATTAAAGATTTGGGTACCTGCATCAAGGCACATCGCGGCAGCAATGCAAGGGGTGAAAAAACCAGAAGTATGTTTAACGAGCACGTGATCCATGGGGAACGCGCCAGGTCCAGCCCCGCCATAGATGGAATGGGTATAAAAGCAAAAGCCCAGACCCGTGCCCATAACGCGTCCGCAATCCGGATCGGGAAGACCACCGGACTCGAAGCAAAGTAAGTCCCCAAATCCCCCTAAAACGGCGGAAACGCATTGTGCTGCCCGACTTGCCCCTACATTGACTATACACGCCGCTAGCAATCCGGCACACGAATACGCATTCCACATGGGTATATCGTCCGAAGTGTAAAATTTATACCCCGAAGGGAGAACATCCGGGAATTTATCACCCTTAGGACGAATCACACCGTCTTCTAAAGATTTACGCATGAGAGACCGAATCACATCCCCTACGGTCCCAGATTTATTCTCTTTAACTAAATCCAGAACTATATTATTGGCATTGAACCCTTGATACGCCATTCCTAATAAACAATATCGCTCATACCATCCCAAGGCATTGCCAATTTCGAATTGTGAGGCTTGCTCTAAGATGGTGGCAAAGGCAACTGCATCAAAGGTGCGCTTGTTGGCTAACGCTACGAGATGATTAATCAGAATCGTTCTAAAGCCCGTTCCAATCCCTTCATCCTGTTGAGGCGGATTTAGGAAGCCTGCAACCGGGTTTCCAGGTTGGAACGTTACAGTCTGCGGATAGCGCCCATATAAAATATTTTTTAAGAAAGCACACCCATCGGGGTCGGTTTCTGGGGTGATATCAAATAATTCGGAGATAGCTTGCCCCACCGCCAAACCCGACAGTGTAAAGACCGGATCCCGCCCGCAGGCACAGTCAATCCGATGTGTGGAAAGTTTAATCATGAGTTTTTGATCCCCTTCGAATAGGCGGACCATGGTATCATCTGGTACCCCATCAAATTGGTGCGTTTTTAAGATTTCCTCAACCCGTTCCGCAATAAGTTTAGCATTTTGGACAATGGGCCAATCGCGAGCATGCCACGGCATTTGCACCTCATCCCGCCGAAGCGCCGTGATATGCCCTGCCCGCCCGGCTTGGGCCATGGTTTCAATAGTTTTCAAATCCACCAAAGCCGTAGATTTAATGAAATGAAGAAACTTGCGAATGTAGGGATTAACCAGAGGCGAGATCGTTTCCAAGGGGATATTTTCTGCGATACAGTCACCATTATCCGAGTACAGATCAATTCTATCTTTAAAGCGCATTTGTTTACCCCATATTTAGTGGTTTAAAATTACACAATGCTTCATTCAATAACACTATTAGGATAGGACTTTATTATAACTAATTGACAGTACTATTGAAGGTTATCTGAATTTAAAAATGGAAGTAACTCAGGAGTTCAAATAAGTATTAAAGAAGTTGTCAAGGTGAAAAAGTTGCCAAGGAAAGCTGCATTCGAAGGAGTTCATTTTCCACCGATCATAGGTGACGAGGAAATTGAGGCGGTAGTGGAAGTGCTTAAATCGAAGCGCTTAACACTCTTATCCGGAAAAAAAATTAAGAAATTTGAGCGAGAATTTGCGAAATATGCAGGTACGGCAGAGGCGATCGCAGTCAATTCGGGAACCGCGGCATTGCATGTGGCGCTGAGTGCTCTGGATGTGGGACCCGGAGATGAAGTGATCGTCCCCCCGTTCACTTTTGTCGCGACAGCGACAGCCGTGCTCCACCAAAATGCCATTCCGATATTTGTGGATATTGATCCCAAGACGTACTGCATCAGCCCGGATGAAATCGAGAAAGCCATTACCCCAAAAACGAAGGGAATTATACCCGTCCATTTGTTTGGGCATCCCGCCGACATGGATCCCATTCAGGAGATTGCGGAGAAACACCATCTTTTTGTAATTGAGGATGCCTGTCAAGCGCACGGGGCGCTATACAAAGGAAAGCAAGTCGGATCCATGGGGGATATGGGTTGTTTCAGTTTCTTTGAATCGAAAAACATGATGACAGGTGAAGGCGGCATTATTACGACGAACAATCACGAGCTCGCAGATGCGGCACGATTAATTCGACATCACGGTGAACCCAGTTGGTATGTCTACGACCGATTGGGATACAATTATCGAATGAATGAGCTGGAAGCCGCCCTAGGGTTAGTCCAATTGACGAAATTGGATAAATTAAATCAAATTCGAATTGCTAATGCCCATTACCTCACCGAGAATTTAAAAGATGTAGATGGCATTCAAGTCCCTTATGAATCAAAAGATGTGAAACATGTCTATCATGCCTATGCGCCTCTTATTGAGCCGGAAACATTGAATATTTCTAAGGATCAGTTTATTGAGAAATTGAATGAAGGGGTCCCGATCACCAAACGTATCTATCCGCAACCCTTGTATAAATCGAAATTATTCCAAGACCGAATGGGATACGGCAAGATGAAATGCCCTTACACGTGCCCGTATTATGGAAAAGAGATCACGTATCAGATTCATCTCCCTGTGGTAGAGGAAATTTGTACGCGTGTGATTGGCTTGCCCAATATGCCCTTTGTTCAAAAAGAATTACTCGATACCGTAATTACTAAAATTAAACGAGTTGTAGCCGAATTACAAAAGAAATAAAATAATAGTTACACGAAATACAATCTGCCTTGGTTCCTAAGAATAATTCGAAATTAAATAGACACTGCCGAATTTGTCTGGGCGGATTTATATCCTGCTAGAATAATTTCAAGGATTCTGCGTCCGATGTCGCCGTTCATTTCGGGCTCCTTCTTGTTCCGAACACAGTCAACAAAATAATGGATCATATCGCGTTTAGATACCGCGATTTGTTGAAGAAGTCCTTCAAAGGATAACCCCTTGATGACCTCATTCCGAGCTAATTTTTTCGGTAAGAATTCGATGGGTGTACGCTGCCAGATATCTACTTTAATCGTGCCATTGGTCCCATAGATTTGAAATTCATTAAACTCGGGGTTCGATGCCCAGCTGGTATCCAGCTCGGCGATTATGCCACTTTTAAATTTTAAAAGAAGAACCGCCGTATCTTCGCAGGTAGTGGGTTTTTCAAAGGTGCTCAATAGCGCACCTTGGACCACGGCGGCCTCGCCAAAAAACCAATCCAAGAGATCTAAGGCATGGGGACCTAGATCTAACAGCACGCCACCCCCCGATTTCTCAGCATCATAAAACCATTTTTCCTCACTGAGGGCATTCCAGCTTTTATACGGACCTTGATGGGCAAATCGATAATGGACAAAGGTGATGGTTCCTAAGAGATCTAAGGCGGATTTAATATTTTTTAAAACGGGGACAAATCGTTGATGAGACGGATTCATCAGAAAGACCTGGGCTTCTTGCGTTGCTGTAATCATGGCATCTATCTCTGCTAAACTCGTGGCGAGCGGTTTCTCACACAAGATATGTTTTCCCGCTTTTGCCGCATCAATAACCATTTGGGCATGGAGATAATTGGGTGTGCAAATGCTTACCGCATCAATATCCTTTCGCTTTAATAGGTCATGATAGTCCGTATACCACGAGTCAATCTCAAACTTTTTCGCCGCTAGTTTTGCATGCGCTTCGGTGCGTGTGACCAACCCTAAAACAGTGGCATGCCCTGAAGTCTGATATTCTTGAATATGCTGATAGCCAATTGCCCCAGCACCAATTATTCCGACACCAATTTTATCCATCATCAACACCTACATAAATAAATCCACTTCCTCAAATTTATTAAGGTTATTTAATTAAAAATAAATTGGGTTTTGGACTTTTCATCAATGGTGGGATCGGGCCAAATTGGTATTCCACTTTTTTAGATGTTAATGTTCCGGAAAACCGGGGAACTATTATTTCTTTGGCACTAATGTTTGATAGTATAGGGAAAGCAATTGGACCCTTTATCACAGGGATTTTTGCAGATCTCCAGACTACTTTTCTCTGGGCTTGCCTTATTTGGCTTATTAGCAGTATTTTCTGGTTTCCAGCTCTGTTAAGCGTGAAAAAAAAAATTAATGAAGTCGATTCTATTTTAAACCAGCGAGCAAAAGAATTTAAAAATTAAATCTTAATTATAAAATGGATTAAGAATTATAAAGAACGGTTTAAAAAATTAGATCAGTGAAATCTATGCCCAAAAAAGAAAAGGAAAAAGGTAAAGAAGAACAAAAGACGATTAGAAAAATTATCTTTTGTGGATTGGATAATTCAGGGAAGAGCAGTTTCATTGCGCGATTGAAAAATCAAGCGTATCCTTTAAATCCCACCCCGGGGATTGAACGAACCCAATATGAAATTTTTGGATATCCCATTTTGATTTGGGATTTCGGCGGGCAGTCGAAGCTCCGCACCTCCTATCCGAAACAGGCGCATTTTTTTAATGGAACCGATTTGTTGTTTTATATGATCGATATTCAAGATGAAGCGCGTTTTGATGAATCTCTTAATTATTTTAAAGAATTGGTCGAAGTTTTTGAAGAGAAACCCCTTATTTTCATCTTATTTCATAAAGCAGATCCTGATATCACAGAATCCCAAAAAGTCAAACGAAATATTGAATTAATTAAAGAAAAGTTAAAGCTGTCGCTCAAACATTTTACGACCTTTTTTGCCAGTACTACGATCTTTGACTTTATATCCGTCTTAACTCCCTTTTCCTTTGCCCTTTCAAAATTACTCCCCTTTGCGGCAGTATTGGATTCCTACATTTTCAATTTTCTAGAACAGCAGCAATTAGGAGGTATTATTTTAATGGATAAATATGGGGCTATTCTCAGTAAAGTTTCTGGAAAGCCAGAGGAACTGGCATTGTGTGAATTAACCGGCACCCATCTAACTCTTTTATTCGAGGCGTATGAGAAAAAATCAATAGCTCCCCCCGACATCTCGCTTCAATTAGCAGGCGGTACAAAAGAGAATCCGACAGGGATCATATTATTTCACCGGATCGAGATTAATAAAAATCGGTATTATCTCACAATTCTCGCACGAAAACTCGATAAAATTCAAGCCCTTAAAGATTCGCTGACTGAATTCGTTTCTGGACTAGCCAAAACGATTGAATTATCCCTTCAATGAATTCGCTATCTTAGAATCCTCTAAAATTCATCGCATCTGGTTATTTACTAAATAATTGGTGAAACATCTTTAGAATCGTATTTTTTAGGTAGGTCCCTGCTAAGATCCCCGCAAACGATGCTAACCCAAAAATCTCATATCCGCCATCATCACACTCTTTTAAGGGAAAGACATAGCCAATCATATCATTTGCTAACTCAACTATAATAGTATTTGGGATGGGTGAATTCTTTACAACTTCTTCTCCAAGTTCGCTGAAGAATTCTGCCGGAACCGCAATGATGAGAATATCCTCATTAATTTTGATCATTTGGAGTTCTGTTTGTATATGGAATCGTTTATTTTTTTCAATATAACTAAAATAACTCAGATTAGAACGATTATAGGCACGTAACATTTTAAAAAGCGCATTTTTAAATAGAATTAGGAGTTTATCCTTAAATTTCAAATTGGGGAATTCGTAAGAAACCGGGATCTCAATTTTTTTGGTCAATATCTCAATCTTTTCAATATCTCTTGTAGATATATCTTTTAATAGTTCAATCGCATGATCAGCTAGCCGTTCACCAATTCGTTCTGTGTGCTTATAGCCACATAGCGCATTAAAGTTCCCATACTCTCCTTTGAAATAGAAATCGAAATCAATCTCTTCAAAATTCAACTTTTCAGGGAATAAATACGGATTGATATCACCGCAGGGCCCGTTTAAATACATTGAAAAATGAGGCGCAAAATTTTTCTCAATTTTTTTAAGTAGATATCCCGGATATTCTGCTGAAATTAAGGTATTATCCCGATTTAATGTGGTCCCATGGCATGCATAATTTATAATCGACCCCACAATTTTATCGTGCTCGGTAATTTTTAAAACTGATAAATTGTATTGCATTTCACGTTTTGGGTGGCGCCGATTCACCACTAATTTTTCAGATTTATCTAAAAATTTATTTTTCACTCCTATTCTACGGGGTCTTGCATTCTTCTTCGCGAATATAGCGGATTGTACTATCTTATCTTCTATCTTTCGGAACCAGGTGACGTTTAACGTATATTTCAAGAATCCTCCAAGGCCTTCTAACCCTAAGGTGTCAGGCGCGGAGTGATCATGCAACGCACAAATTAAAATATTGCTTTCTTGCACCCCCGTACGAGCTTTTATTCTCCGTTTCATCCTTTGAACAAATTTACCATATAATGCCAATAAATCGCATGCTACGATAAAAATTTCTTCATTGGCCGCTAAATAAACCGTGCGCACATAAATCTCATCATGAACTCCTGTGGAATATCGGACTAAGTAGCCGCCTAATGGAATATGCATTTGGCTTGGTGTGATTTTTATCGAGGAAAAACCGATCAGAGAACTCAATTTAATCACGGATTAAATGGTTTAGTTCTTTAAAAGTTAAGAATGAAATTTAGGTTTTGTTTCGGGCTTCGTTTCAAGCTTCTTTAATTGGGTGGCGATCTTTTGTATTAAATTATTCTTGTTCATAGACTCTTCTTTCTTTATTAGGAGGCGTCCCGAAGGGATCCACCAGTATCGAGGGTATCTTATGTCGGGATTCTCTTCAAAATTTAGATTTAACTGAGTGGCCACTTGAGCTAAATCCTTTATTGAAGGGGATTTCACCGCTGCTTTTTTCTTGACCCTTCTGCCTTCCGTTCGACTTCGATTTACGTCGAAATACACGGGGTAAATGTGAAATTGTTTCTTATTGCGCATACATATTTTCCTACGCATTCCCACTTTATAAAATTAGTTATTGCGAAAAATCAAAATAAAGCTACAAGATACAATAAATTGATAATTACCTTCATTCGAAGCGATACAGATGTACGATGTCCTAATTGTCGGAGCCGGACCAGGTGGGTCCTTTGCCGCACAACTGTTAGCACAAGCGGGATATGATGTTATTGTTGTAGAAAAAGAGACCATTCCCCGGGATAAACCGTGTGCCGGGTGGATTACTCTGGACGTAATTAAACTCCTGCAGTTAAACCCTTCAAACCTCGCCTGTTATCAACCTATGACCGGTGGAGTGATTTGGGCAAAGGAGGGTAGCGATTTCATTCCCTATGAAGTTAACTATCACAAATCTATAAGTTATGGGATTCGTAGAATCGAGTTTGATACATTTCTAATAAATAAAGCGAAAGATGCTGGTGCAGAAATTGTCGATTTCACGCAAGTATCTCGCATCCACCGACAGAATGATGGTATACTTGTCCAAGGCACTAAAAATCAAGAATTTAAAAGCCGGTTTATTATTGGAGCAGATGGGACACACAGCCTAGTGGCAAAAGAATTTGGGTTCCGTCAGAAATGGTTACCCGCTGAATTGACCCAATGTGTTGTGAGCGAAACGGAAGTTGGTGAAAAAGCACACAATTTGACGCCCTATTATGGATTTGCGGAAATATTTCTTAATCTTAAAGCTACGAGTTATTCCTGGTTTTTCACCAAAGGGAATTTTTTAAATATCGGCTTAGGGTGTCAGATGTCGAAGCTCTCCCCCACATTGAATGTAAAAACACTGTATAATGAACATCTTCAAAATTTAGCGCAAATCGACCACTTAAAATATACTCAATTAGCGCCCTTCACCGCGCATACATATCCGGTTTATTATGGTCCTTATCATTACCAAACCTATGGGGCAAGAGTTATGTTGATAGGAGATGCTGGGGGATTTCCCATCAATTATACAGGCGAAGGAATCCGCCCTGCCCTCCTAACGGGGAAGTTCGCAGCTGAAACTCTTATTCACGCGCTCTCTCAAGGGCAGACAAATTTAAAGAATTACTTTGTTAAATGGAA
>CAYGYC010000215.1:0-8062 GCA_964353755.1 uncultured archaeon
AATGCTTCTTCAGTATTTTCCATATGTTCTTGAAGTAATAAATTAAAGAAAAATATATAATCATATCAATATATAGATCTAGTGATGATATATGCCATCAAAACCAATTTCTATAACAATTGAGGTCTATGAATTGTTAGATAAATTTCGAATGAAGAATGAAAGTTTTTCCCAAGCAATTAAGCGCTTATTGGAATCACAAACGAATCTTATGGATCTTGCGGGAGGGTGGAAATCTATCCCGGATGTCGACGCAGCAATTGACCTTATCGAAAAAGTAGTGAAAAAAATTCATTGATTCTAACGTAATGATTGATTTTTTTAATTGATTCTAACGTAATGATTGATTTTTTAAAAGGTAACGAAGCAACAATCAAAGAAATTGACCAATTTATATCGAAAAAGATACCTCTTTTCATTTCAACCATTTCAATCTATGAAGTATATATGGGCATTATCGCAAACCTGTATTTAAAAGATGGGCGACCTTCAAAAGTCCCGGATCTCTTACAGATGTATGAAAAATTTCTCTTCAAATGTGGTATCCTTAATTTTTCACGGGAGGCTGCCGAAAAAGCTGCAGATATTTATGCCCAATCACAAGGTAAAGGTGTAACTATCAAAGAAAAAGATTGCCAAATTGCGGGAATTGCATTATCTTATGGTATCTCAACCGTTTTTACTCGCGATAAATACGATTTTTCTAAAATATTCGATATTACGGGATTGAAATTTCTATCGTATTAATTTTTTATTTCACTCCAGCAGATTATCAACTTTGACCTGAAATGTGTGGCGTAAGATTAAATTATTCCGTTCGATAAAAATTGTGTTAGGAATAGTAAAAATTTCTTTGATATTTTTTGAAAATAAGTTATTTTCTTTTCAAGTTTCCTTGGGGATCGATTTCATCTTTGCGTATACGGGTGGAGGAAATGGGCAGGCCATCTTTAGCGGGGAGTAATTGAATAGCAAAAATTTGTAATGGGTTCAAACCGTGTTCTACGCGGATTTTATTAATTTCCTCGGCGCCTTTGACCGTGTCTTCACTGACCACAATGCCTTCCTGTTCGGGTAACGTGATGGCGACCCCATAGGGATCCGCTAACGGGATAATTTCATAGCGACCGTGATACCCATGCGCTTTAAAAAAATCTTCCAATTTTCGTTTTCGGACTGCATACGAGGGGATTTTTTCTTTTGCCTGTTTACGCTGGAGCATGGCTTCCGTGGTGAGGGCAACGAGCACTTTCTCTCCGACCTCGAATGCCTTTTGCAGGAGCACATGGTGTCCTTTATGCAGGGGGCCAAAAGTTCCCGCAACTCCCACGACACGTAACATCATTGAACCCCTCAAAAATTAAAAAAAGAATAGTAGAGTTGATAAATCTTTTATTCGCTTTTCGGTTTTTCGTCCTTTAAGGACCAGGATTCACTTTGCGTTTCTTCTGGGGCTTTTCCTTTTTCTTTCTCTGGTTTTGGGCCTTTTTTCTCCACGTCAAAGATGGCGGCAATATAGAGGTGGTTATTGCATTTTTCGCATGGCTCCTTCAGTTCTTGGAACACATATTCATCCTTTTCGAATTTGCGCCCCTTCGTAAATTTACAATTGGGACTATTGGTACATTTCAGGAGGGAAATGGTTTCGATTACGGGTTTGATAATGCCTTGCTGCGCTATGAACAGGAGGAAGGTACTGGGTATCAGCAGGAGGAATCCTAGAATCAGCATGTAAAGCGGATCTACCCCCGGAATGATGGAACCCCACATTATGCCCATGAATCCGAGCGCAATTAAGAGCATCGCTAGGAGCATGAATACGTAGGCCAATACTTTGAGAATTTTTGCAGAGCTACTTAATTTTACTTCCGACATATCTTTCTTCTCCTTAATCACCTATGCCACAGCAATTGCCGACACCCGCAATGATCACATTCTCCCCTTCTGCGGTGCGGGTCTTTATGGCGGTTTTAATCTCCTCAATCGCTTTGGGAATACTTTTCACCAGATCTTTATTCATGGGACCATACGCATCCTCTTGACTCTCCTCGATGACAACACCATCCATGGGCAGTTTGTATTGCACACCGGCTGATTCTTCAATGTAATATTTTTCGACTGGTGGACCGCCAATCACTGCGCCAACGCCTGTAATGACCGTTCCTGTTTTTTCGCCTTCCAGTTTTAATCCCGCATCGATCATGATAAGACGGGCAATCTTGCCATTTTTTTCTTCAATCAATTTCTTGATCGCGACACCCGGCTTCCCAACCGTGGCACCAGGTCCTGTAGCTCTGATTAGAAAGACGTTGCGCCGTTCAATCTCCATTTCATAGAGGGTGATATCTTTGGTGTATTCTTTGGTGATTTGAGGCGGCGATTGCTTGCTATACTCCCGGACCAGCGTAGTAGTAACCAGCGGCCCGATCCCGTCGCCGATTGGCCTCCCTTCGCTAAACGCTTTTAAGGCTTTGAAAACGGCTTTTACTATTAGCATTATTAGTGGAAGTTGCATCTGAACTTGCATGATGAGTATAAGGCTCTTCGTTTTCTTTCCGAGTATTAGAAAATGCCGAATAATTTTGTAAATGATATTAACCGTTCCCGCTGCTTCAATGGTGTTCTCAATATTTGCGGCGATCTCGCGGGACGCGGTAGGAGCTATTTGCTGAACATGCTGTTCCCACCGCGTTTTTCGGATGTCCAGAATGTGTTCAAGCCGATAAATTACACCCGCCGGATCTGCACTTACGGGTTCGACAGTGAAAAAATCCAAGAGCGCCTCTATCGTTGGACGTGGATCCTCTTTTGGTTTGCCTCGTTCATTGACCATTTTTACAAGAATTTCCTTCCCATCTTTATTCATCATTTCTAATTCGCGCAACGCGACTTCAATCTGTTTTTGCATCATCCATAATTGCATTCGCTGATTGTAGAAGAAAATGATAAAGAAGAACGCAAGAAATATCATTTGGAAAACAATTGACCATTCACTATTCATTTGCATTTTTAGTTTCACATCAATTTACTTGAATTTAACTTACCTTTAGTCAAAAACTAGAGACACTAAGTGTATTGTACTCAGTCGCTTGTGAGTTTCAATTCCTCATAGGTCCATAATTTTTCTTCTAAATTAATGGAATTATATCATCTTTTTATAAAAATTTTGCCTTCCCTAGACTATTCTTCGGATACGCAATTACCTCTATTCGCATTCCCTAGCAAAAATATGCAAAATACATTATTTTTCCCTATAAAAAGGTTTTTTCATTACGGGAATCCTGATGATTTACCTCTTTCCATTTCATTATCCCTTTAAAGCGTGATTTTCAATTTTCAATATTCCGCCTTTTCATTTCATCCTCTCTCCCGTCTCAATATTAGTCCTTACAAAACTTTTTTAAAAGGGAATATCTTTTTTGAGTATTAATAAATTTAAATCAGCGACCTTCAAAGTCTCAAAAGTCAGCCTAAAAAAAAGCGCAGAAACCGAAAAATTCGTAAAAAAAGAGTAGAAACCGAAGAAAAAGCGCAGGAGTTTCACGCCGAAATAAGGCCCTACACGTTCTAACTTGTACTGCCGTGCGCGAGCCGGCGGGAACGTTAGATCGCTGACCTTCGGGTCGGTCATAGCTAGGGAGCAACTCCCGTTCTCATCCCGAACACGGCAGAGTGAAACCCCCGGCGAATTTCTTACGAATATTTTCGGATATTTTTTCTATCTTTTTCAGAATGCCATTTTCCACTTGTATATTGCGTAGAATTTCTCTTTTTTTAAAAAATATCTCCAAGGTCGGGCAAAAAAAAGGCGGGCGGGACGGGACTTTCTCAAAATGGAATGCGCCATTCTGATTCGAACCCGCGACCTCTGGTTCCCAAGACCAGAATCCTGGTTAATCTGGGAGAAGTCCCAGAGTTTATAGCCATGCTAGACTACCCGCCCAGTATTGCGTGTATGGGGTCGGAGGGATTTTCACAAAATGATCCTATCATTTTGATTTGAACCCTCGATTATTACCAGAAATGCTCTCTTCAAGGGCATTTCCCTGGGTCTCACCGGAATCGCTCCAAAAGTTCGTCATCCGCGCTTGGCGTCAGTAGACCCTATTTAGAAGATTCTTCTGGAGCCCAGCGTCTTTCCGGTCTGGACGACGACCCCATTACTGGATTCTTTTTATTCTACTTTGTCATCTATCCACTGCTTTTATTTTGACCTTGAACTTCATTACGGTTCGGTTTATATGAAGTTACCCATCAATCCCTTTTAACTTCAATGATCAATGGGCAAGGTCTAAATGATGGGGTACCATTTAAAGATTCTGGATTGTCTTTCTCTCAAAAAGGAAAGAGATTGGAGCCTCAGATGGGATTTGAACCCACGACCAACAGCTTACAAGGCTGCCGCTCTGCCGGCTGAGCTACTGAGGCGCTATTTTCTATATTAACGGACGACGTATAATTCATACTGAGTTTGAGGTATTAAATTGAATACTACAATACTCAAAAATATTTAATGTTTTTTAATGCATATCATCATACGCAAAAACAATAAATAGCTAAGCTGCTATTGAATATTGAAAACTGCATTGCAGATATTACAGATAGAAGAAGTAAGCCGGGGTAGCTCAAAGCGCGAACTCAAGAGTTCGTGCTGGTGAAGCCTGGTTAAAATTACAATGATGGAATGACCAAAGCGCTGGACTCATAAGGTAAGTAAAAATAACAATTTACAGCGCCTGAGGCATCCAGAGACCGCGGGACCGAAGCCCGCCCCATCATAGAAGAAGTCCTTCGTGCAGGCGAACGGCCCTAAAAAAACCCGCGCGTGAGAGAAAAAAACCCCGGACTTCCATGCAGGGGTAGCCAAGCTGGTCAACGGCGCTGGACTTAAGATCCAGTCTCGAAGGAGATTGAAACGAGCGCTGTCGTTTGGACCTGCATCTATGGGCACTACGCCCATTGGCCTGTCTCCGTGGGTCCGAAAAACTCTCCCAAAACTGGGAGTTCGGAAATCCCACCCCCTGCATCCCCTTTTTTTCTTTTTTCAGGCAAAAACTCTTATTTTAAGCTTTACCTTTTGCGTAAAAAGACCTGTAGAATCCAATAATGAACCACTCAGTGGTAGAAAGGTCTAGTCCTGAAGAAAAAATTGGGGTATGTGCTAAAATCCATAATCTTTAATAAGGCGCTATAAGATCTTTTCTCCATATAATAAATTAACAAAATAACAAATCACATTCATCATATTTCATAAAATCAATCATTAAATACTCATCAGATGAAAAAGGGAATGGAGTCCCATTCCCGTGAAGAGAAAAAAATCATGATCATACTTTACCTCTTTAATAGAGTTTCCACGACGATAAGTAGAGACCTGAAAAGAGAGCAAGTTAGACATATAATCTGATCTGCTATTTTTGATTGGTTTTATTAAAAAAATGAAAAGAAATAAGGTGAAGATTATATGTCACATCCAGTTTCAACTACAAAGTATATAATTCATGGACTAATTGAAGTTGAAGGGGTTGTAGAAAAACCCGATGTTGTTGGTGCCATATTTGGGCAGACGGAAGGCTTATTGGGCGAAGAATTAGACCTTCGAGAATTACAGAAGACCGGACGGATTGGGCGAATTCAAGTCAATATTGAATCGAAGGAAGGCAAATCGACAGGGGAAATTCTGATTCCCTCCAGTTTAAACCGGGTGGAAACATCTATTTTAGCATCTGCTTTGGAAACGGTTGATAGGGTCGGTCCGTGCACTGCAAAAATCCTCTTAGAACAAATTGAAGATGTGCGCGAAGTGAAACGGCGGCAAATAATTAATCGCGCGGCGAACATTCTAAAGCACTGGGAAGAAGATACGATTCCTGAAAGCCAGGAACTCACCAATGAAGTTATGCAATCGGCGAAAGTTGGCGATATTGCCAAATATGGGCCTGAGGATCTGCCGGCAGGACCAGAGGTTGAACAAGCAACCGAATTGATCGTTGTCGAAGGGCGGGCGGATATCCTAAACTTATTAAGATGTGGAATCACGAATACCCTTGCCCTGGAAGGGACGAATGTTCCCCAAACAGTCATTGATATTTCAAAACAAAAAGAAGTGACCGCCTTTTTAGATGGCGATCGCGGCGGCGACCTCATTTTAAAAGAACTGCTTCAGGTTGCCAAAATTCAGTTTGTAGCCCGCGCACCGCCAGGAAAGGAAGTCGAAGATTTAACGAAAAAAGAACTCATTAAGTATTTAAAAAGTAAAATTCCCCTGGATAAATATTTGCAGGAACAGGAGAAAAAGAAAAAAGCCGATAAAGATAAAAAAAATAAAAAGCCGAAGAAATTCCCGCAACATGGTCCACCAAGTCCCCAAGGACCTAAACCACAACCTCCCGTACAAGCGAAAAAAGAGAAAAGTCCGGTCCAAATCCCGCTTTCTCTAATCAAAAGTATTAATCACTTAAAGGAAACCTTGCAAGCCAATCTGTTTGATTCTGACTTTAAAATAATCGAGACACTAAATGTCCGAGAACTAGCAGATAAATTGATAGAAACCCAAAGAACCGTAGCTGCCATCGTCTTTGATGGCGTAATTACTCAACGATTGGTCGATATTGCCGCAGAAAAAAACATTAAATATTTAATTGGCGCGCGAACTAGCAGTCTTAGTAAGGTGCCTACGGATCTCCACATTATTACTTTTGACCGTATCACTATCCCTCCTGAAGCCCTTGAACCCGATGAAGAAGATTTAAAAGATCAATGATCCTTCAGAATATTTATTTTAGAGAGATAAATTTAATATCCAATTTTCATTTACAAAAATGGAACTGCGTTTAATAAAAGAAAATAAAGTAGAGATACGATTCAGAAGACTTAGGCGATTCAAATATGACGGAAGAGAAACAAGATGAAGGGCTGCTATTACCCCGAGATCAATATTTAGCAGCAGGAATTCACATTGGAACTCAAATAAAAACTAAGGATATGGTTCCTTTCATTTATCGGATTACACGAGCCGGACTCTATGTGATTGATATCCGAAAAACGGATGCCCGGATGCGAACTGCTGCCAAATTCATCTCGCGGTTTGATTCAGACAAGATTGTGATCGTCTCAGCCCGGCGATACGGGCATAATCCCATTCAACAATTCGCTTCGCTCACTGGGGCGCATGCGATTCCTGGGCGATTTATTCCGGGAAGTCTCACTAATCCCACGGCAAAAAGCTTCCTGGAATGCGACCTTTTAATCATTACAGATCCCAGAGCCGATAGACAGGCCCTACGAGAGGCTAAAATCGCTAAGATCCCCGTCCTCAGTTTCTGTGATACCGATAATAATGTCAGCAATATCGATCTCTGCGTTCCTGCCAATAATCGCGGGCGAAAAGCGCTGGCGTTAATTTTTTGGTTACTCGCCCGATCTATCCTCCTCGAGAAAGGGGAAATTGCTAAAGCCGAAGATTTCGCGGCGAGCATAACGGAGTTTCAATCGCGAGGGAAAATGCCTTATGAGGGTGCTGGAGAACAAGAGAAAATACTCGAGAAACTTGGAGAAAAGGAAAAGCGCCCTCCCGGAGAAAAAGCGGAAACTATCGGGGAATCCAAAGAACCCGGAGAGCCCTCTGAAGAAATAGTCGAATCCGAAGAAAAAATCGACGAAGAATCCGAAGACGAAATGGAAGGGGAATCCGAAGAAGAAAATCCAACAAAAAAAAGATGAATCGGGTTAAAATCAAAATCCTCAGTGAATTTAAAACTTTATAACGATTCTGCCGACGAAGAGGGTATTCTATCTTTTTCTAACTAGTTGATCACCACCCCGAATGTATTTTTTCTTTCACTACGGGAATACTCTCCAATATATTCCCATATTCTCCTACTTTTAAAACAAGAATTTCCCTAGGGATATCCAAAGAATTAGAGGTTTCTCTGTGTGGAATGAGAAAATACTCGATGAGCTTGACCTTGACGAACTCATATCGTTATGTAATCCCCTCGAACAGTTTAAAGAGGATAAGAAAGAAACCTTCTATTTCATTCTCATCATCTTTTGGCCAAAA
>CAYGYC010000216.1:0-8044 GCA_964353755.1 uncultured archaeon
CTTAGGCAAGTTTCGCTACAAAAATAATAAGTTTTACCTCCAATTACAGCAGAGAGTGCCTTATTTTTATCTACTGTCATCCCACAGACTGGATCTTTAACTATTTTTATCACCTTTTGTTACAATTATTCCCGTTTAGGAATTTAACTCAAATATATTAAAGAATCATATCGTAAAATGTTTGCCTCTTACAAAGTAAAAGTTATGAAGGAAAAACACTTTGAAAATAAAAAATTAGAGGTAATTTTTGATGATTCTTTTAAAATTTCGTAATTATTGTTGCTTTTTTAAAGAATTATATTGTTTTAAAATTTCACATTAAATAATAGAATATTTGAATTTGAGAAAGAAAAAAGAAAGCAATAACTTTTTACCCACATTGTAGTAAGAAGATCCCTTTGGCATCATTATTATGTCCTAATTTACTTCTCCATTTATTCCTCCAACATCCTTTAAATGATAGAATTCTAGGGGTTTAATATTTTTCATTTAAAAAATGAGAAAAATTTAAGAATTTAAGAATTTAGGGATTAGAAAATGAGAAAAATTTAAGAATTTAGGGATTTGCGTGTCAGAACGAGTCTTCACGATCGCACTTTCGGCTGAAAAGGAAGGCACAGAGGTCCTATTACAAGGATGGATCCATCAAATCAGAGATCTCGGTAAAGTTAAATTCTGGATATTGCGTGATAGTGAAGGATTGGCGCAAATTGTGTTAGTTTCGCCTAAGAAAAACCCACAATGGGATATTATTAATGAAATAAAGCAAGAATATGTTGTTCAAATTACCGGTTTAGTCCGTCATAATGAAAAGGCTCCCGATGGTGTTGAACTCGAATTTAAATCGTGTAAAATTATTGCAAAAGCCGTTTCCCCCCTTCCTTTTAGTGTAGTCGAAGAAAAGACAACTGCAAATTTTGAGACCCGGTTAAAATATCGCTATTTAGATATAAGGACTCCTTCTGTACGCGCTATTTTTAAGGTCCGAGCTGCTTGTGTCCAGGGCGCCCGGGAATGGTTTATCAAAAATCGGTTTACTGAAATCCATTCTCCCAAAATTATCTCAGCGGGTGCAGAAGGCGGCGCAACCCTCTTTCCACTTTACTATTTTGGAAAGGAAGCCTATTTGGCGCAAAGCCCCCAATTCTACAAACAAGTAGGGATTCAGGCTTTCGAACGGGTCTTTGAGATTGCCCCCTTTTTTCGGGCGGAGAAATCACGAACCCGGCGGCACCTTTCCGAAGCTTGGGGGATAGATGTCGAAGCGGCATTTGCCACCGATAAAGATATCATGAGAATTCAAGAAGAGCTTATTATCTCGATGTATTCATATGT
The DNA here is from genome assembly GCA_964353755.1 of uncultured archaeon. Lineage (GTDB taxonomy): Archaea > Asgardarchaeota > Lokiarchaeia > Helarchaeales > HEL-GB-A > CAYGYC01. Next base: position 1,336 of record CAYGYC010000216.1, read on the forward strand.
AAAAGAACATTGCCGAAGAGAACTGGCATTGCATGGAATTAGCGATTTAAAAATACCAAAAGCCCCCTTTCCTAAAATTACCTTTGAAGAGGCTATGAAGATCGCGGCTAGTAAAGGCTATGAGGTGAGTCTAAAGGAAGACCTCTCTGCAGAGGCAGAGAAGGCCGTTCGGGAAAATTTTGATACCCATTTTTTCATTACAGAATTTCCTCTATCCTGCGTATCCTTTTATTATGGACCACATGCAGAAAAACCCGAATTTACCTATAAATTGGACCTCCTTGCGCCGGGGGTCGACGGAATTGAATTAACATCCGGAGGGCAGCGAATCAACGACCCGGATTTACTTATTTCACGTGCAAGAGAAACAGGGATTTCCCCAAACAGTCTGGGATGGTATCTAGAAATGTTTCAAGTCGGTGGAATTCCACCTCACGCGGGCTTCGGGATGGGACTAGATCGCGTAGTAATGACCCTGTTACACCTCCCGATAGTCCAAGAAGCAGTCATGTTCCCCCGAACCGTTGATATTTTAACACCGTAAAAGGAAAGATGTTCTATGGGTATGGTAGAGATATGGTTGTGGTTAGGAACTGTTGTGGAGTATCTAATGATATTTTGCGGCGTGTTAGCTGGTATATTTTTTCTTTTAGCGGTTATCACAGGGAAACGGGCGCGATTCTATGGATTTCTCGCTGGAGGTTTTGCTATTGGAATGATGGTACTTCTTGTTCTGGGGTCTGTAGGCAATTCGTTCTATGGCGCTCCGTTACCCACACTAATGGGTACTATTCAACTTGCACTGAGCGTAATTTTCATAGGTATCTCTCTCTTTCTCATATATTTCGCATATGATGCCAAAAATAATGTACAACATAAGGAAGCATTTTATACTACCTTTATAATGGCAATTATCGTGTTTATTATCGGGATTGCCCTTCTAATTCCCAGTTTAACTACAATGTTAGGGCCGCAGGATATCACGACCATCGAAGGATTAACCCCTGCTTATACCCTAACCTTTCCGCATCCAATTGACCGGGTAATTCTCGTTATTATCCCCCTAACGCTTTTTACAGTCGGGGCCTATGTCTTTAAAGAAATGAAAACCCAAAAATATGCTTCGGAAAGCTCGCAAGAGCAGGACAAACTACAAAAAACTTTTTCAAAGCTAGATTTAGAAATATCACGTAAAATCTACCATGTAATTATTATAGTCATGATTATTGGGTATTTATTTGTTGGATACGTCGTTTTCGATGCTATCTATCACTTTACATTCTATAATCTTCCCATAAGGCCAGAAATGTTAAATTTAGATGACTTTTTTACCTTTATCATCAACCCTAGAATTATTGATTTTAGGGCGGGGCACCTCTTGTTATTAATGGCCGTCGGTTGGATTTTCATAATCCTCCTGTTCACAGATTTTGTTCGCATTAAAAGATACCGGTTTTATCCGATAAAGATGCTGGCGAGAGTTTACCGGGATAAGGAGCGGTTTGTCCTCGCACCTCATGTTTATTTAACAACAGGATTTCTTTTTATAATTATGTTGAGCGATTTTATTGCGTATTTTTTGGGAACCCCCACAATTTCGGCACAAATTGTTATGATAACGATCATGGTTAGTGCCCTTGCTGATGCGATTGCCACTATAATTGGGATTACGAAGGGAAAGCATCATTTAAAAGGCGGTACAAGTAAGAAGACCTGGGAAGGCTGGATTGCGGGCTTTGTTTCAGCACTAATTTTAGGCTTGCTTTCTTTTATCGTTCTTATGCCCCAATATGGCGGAACACTCCTTCAAGCAGTGGTACTTTCACTCTTAGCCGCTATAATCTTTGGTCTAATTGATTATTTCTCCCCTCCAATTCCTATATCCGATAATTTACTAAATCCAATAGCAATATGTCTTGTCCTTTGGGGCGTATCCTTCCTTTTTTTTATCTAAATTCAATGTTTGAAAAAGAATCAAGTTGGGGTAATTTTTTAAAAAATCATTTGCTTTATAAACGCTCTTCGATACTAACTGGTGAATCCATACCTAAATACAGTAACCGCTAATGCACCAAAATATACTGGGAACGCAGATTTGGGTTAATAATAGACTGATATTAAACATAATTCCTTAATAAAGGATAATTTATCATGGTTTAGGGTGCTAATTATGAAAAAAAGAGTATTTCAACTTATTTTTTTCTCTAGTTTCATATTGAGTTTAGTTATACAAGGTTTTATTCCTAATGCAATTGTGGATAAACCAGAAACTTGTCAATCAATCACCAATCCCTCGATTGAGGCCGCACTACACGATTCATTAAGTGGTATTGGGGATTGCTTAAATTATACGGAATATGCGAATAGAACAGATACTTCAACTCTTGCTTTATACTATAATACAGCCACCTATAGGAGCGGGAGTGCAATCACTACGCTGGCGGCTAATTGGAAGGGATATAAAATGCAAATCCGCGTCTTTGAATTGACTCAGAATCGAAGTTACATTAGAGAATACAATTTCCCAAGCACGACCCCCTCCTATTGGAGTAAAGTCGAAATTGATGGTACGCGTAATAATATTGTTCCCTCAAGTGATATTATAATTCAAAATTATGGGGGGTCCTATGGGAATGTAGCATTCCTACGACAAAATGGGGTATCGAGTGGAGGTAGTTATTATTTTGATCTAAATGATCGAGCGGCATGGCGACAAAGCATTACTACCGAAGGAGGAACTGTCCTTTGGGCCGGGATTGAATTCGATTATCGCTGTGAATTAAACGTCTGGACTAGTGCTATGTTTCATGCGTATGTACGAGTTGGCGCTACAGAAGTATGGACAAAAAGCTATGCGCCATTATCAAATCCAAGTGCCTGGGTACATCAAAATCTAATTTCTATAAATACGGCTCCCTTTACAAATCCAGTTGATATTGAAATGGGTCTTCAATCTGATGCAGCAGTGGGTTATAGCTCAAATGATCCGCGACCGACTTTCAGATATGATAATGTGAAATTATATGTAATTACAGCTATCTTACCGTCAACGGTTAATTTACAAATGAATGGGATGATAGTAAATAATAATGGACTAGGAAACGGCTATGTCACGCAATTACCGGGTACTCTTTGGCAAACTTCTCCCTTGGCTACGTTTACCTGGTCGAAGACCCCAAGCCCACCGGATCCCATTTTACCAGTCACGATCAATTTTAAGGTTGATGCGAATCTTTATGCCTTAAAGGAAGGGAATTTATTGTATGATTTAAATCCCGGAGCGTATGGCACGAAATACACGCTTCAAGATGAGATAAATACTACCTGGGAGATGTATGCATTAATTGCCACCCCTGACAACTATTCGAGCCATTATTTAAATTTCACAAAACCTCTGGATTGGAATTTCACTGGCTTATATGAACCTCAAAATCCTACATTTAATATTATTAGGAAAGCTATAGCCGGACAATCTGGCCAGAATTATATTCGGATAAATATAACCGATATTACGAATTCACCCGCGGGATATTGGCGCTTAACGGCAAAATCCCCCAATTATGTGACCGAAGTTACTCCCACAAATGCTGGTACTCCGCAATCGAACTATCTAATTGGGGATATCCTTCGTGTGCGTTCTACCATCGCAAATGCAGCGAAAGGCTATGCTAATCTCACCATTTATGATCCTTCTGGCGCTTTATGGAGCACCGAGGCGCTTAGGCCTGCATTAAACCAATTCTTTTTTTCGGATATTAATCTCCTGGGGGCAAATGCACCCGCAGGCCAATATGAAACAGTTGTATGGTGGAATAACCGGACGATCCTGACCACTAAAAATGCAAATGAAGCTGGCTTAAAACGCACTTTTTTCAGTGTCACTCATGCCAGCCAACTCCAATCTTATGATGTTTCAACAATTCAAACTAATATCTTTACTGATGTCCTTTATGGAGAGACTTTTGTCCTCAAGGCGAAATACACGGATTCCGATAATGGATTAGGGATAGATGGCGCTACGGTAAAGGTACAATGGATTGATGGGACCAACTATACCATGACAGGGCTTGGTGGCGGATTCTATCTTATCGATTCGCTAAATACAGTCCAACCCGCGGGAGTTTACCTGGTTCCTCTTTATGCAAATAAAAATTATTATGATGGCGCCATTAAACAAATTACTGTCGAATTGGCACACCATACCAATTTAGAGCCAAATACCACAAGTGTGACCGTGGATTGGGGTGAACAAATAGCAATTCAACTCTTTTACAATGATACCGATGTTAATAATGGCATTGTAGGCGCATCAATGCTGGTTTCAGGTGGATGGCAAGCGGGTAGCTGGTCGAATGGATCTTTAGGCGGTGGAAACTACTATATTACTTTTGAAACAACTTGGACGATGCCTGATACATTATATGATGTTGATCTTTCTGCAGATCGTGCGAATTATCAAGCCAAAACGCGTCAGATTTCTATTTTTGTGAAAGCACGGACTTCTGAGCTGTCCAGCCCACCACCCCCCGCAGTTCCTATCAAGGATGCGGTTAATATTACCATAAACTTTATCGATGGGGTAAATGGGACAGGGATTTCTAATGATACAAAGCAATTATTTTTCACTTTTAATTCTACCTTGAATGGGTATTCTAGAATTTATCAAATTGCGCCTGGTGTGTTCTATCTAAAAGTTAATACTAGTGCGCCTGTTTTCACGCAACCGGGCACCTACATAATTAATCTAGTGGTAAAATGGGTGGGAACGCCCTATTACTTAAATCAAACATTAATTATCAAACTCACGGTTCGCCAAATCATAACCTCCTTGACATATGATCCACCTGGGAATATTCCATATGGGAATAATGTCAATTTAATGGCGCATTATCGAGTTTCTGATACTGATAGTAAATTCAACGGGCAAGGGATCACTGCAGCTCGAATAAATATAACTACAAGTGGATATACCTACGGAATTAATTATTCTGTCACAGCACATGCGACAATTCCTGGGGATTACATTATAACCCTCTATAATAATACCTTGAATTCAATTAATACTTTCTCAATTACGATTCAAGCCTCGGGACTGATTAATTATGCTGTGGATTCAAAATCGTTAGGAATAACTATTCGTAAAATCTATTCGTCCGTGGTTATTACCCCTCCTGGAAGTGTTCCTCGAGGGAATGAGGTCAATATATCGATTCAACTGAGATATTCCGATTCAGCCAGTCAGTGGTATCACGATAAGCCCCTGCTTGGATTGACTGCAAGTAATTTTAGGATAACAGGAAGCCATTCCTTTACTTTATATCCAGTCGGCAATGGCAATTACATTTTGAAGATTCTGAATGGAACTGTCTTAGGTTTAGGTTTATATAATGAATATATAGCGCTCCTTGAGGGCGGGATCTATTTATCGGATAATCGATCTGTGTCCTGGACCATCCGCAAATTAACTAGTTCCCTTTCTATTGATCCCATTGCCAATATTCCTTATGGGAATAGGATTACTGCTCCCATTCATGTAATTTATGATGATAGTGCCAGTCAATGGTATAACGGGCGTGGGATCATGGGTCTTACTAATGCTAGTTTCAATTTAAGTGGAGGGCATACCTTCGCTATCGCTGAAATAGGAGATGGAGCTTACACCCTAACCATTGAAAACGGAACCATACTCCTTCTTACATCATACACAGAAACATTGTCTCTTAATGAGGGAAGTGCCTATCAATCAGATTCAACATCCGTGAGTTTTACAGTGAGAAGCCTTTATACCGAGCTGGTTGCAGACTTGGTCCCTGCCCAACCAATAGGCGAAGATGTGACGATCACTGTTCATTATCGCGTGAAAGATACCGCGAGCCTCTACTATAATGGGCGGGGTATTACTGGAGGTAAGATTAACATTACCACGCCGGGGTATGCTTATGGAACCGACTACTTGGTTAGTGAAATGGGGAGTGGCGATTATCAAATCATCATTGGTGATGCCAAGTTAGGAACGATTCAATCTTACACAGTTAATTTGAAAGCGAGCAATGCCCCGAACTGTTCTAATGCTACGACTAGTAGCTCATTCAATGTTCGCGCCATTGCCACAAGTTTCGTCTATGTCGCCCCCTCGCCGGTGCCCTGGGGCTGTAATGTCACGATTGACCTTACCTATTCCATTGAAGATAGCTTGAGTACCCAGAATGGAAATCTACTTCCCAATGCCAGTCGGATTACCATTAATGAAACCAACCCTATTCTTAAAGGAACATGGTACGATTTAGGAGCCGGAAATTACCGCGTTGAACTCAATACGACCGCTTTTACTTTGGGGACATATTGGGCGAACATCACCATCTATAAATCTAATTATGTGAATCGATCTGTTCTCGTTAAATTCATTATGCGTTCTCATTTTACCCAAGTAACTTATGATATCCCCGATCCAACACCCTGGGGTAAAAATACCACTATTACAGTGTATTTTGAGGATGTGGATTTAGATTATGGGAATATCTTTCCTGTACAGGCGATTACGGTGAATGAGACACAGGGGTTCATCTATAATTGGTTCGATAATGGAGATGGGTCTTTTACCATTCAAATCGATACCAGGAATCCTACCAGTTGGCCGGTGGGGAATCATAGGCTCCAGGTGAAAATATACCAGGATGGCTACCAAAATGCCTCAACACGAATTACAATC
>CAYGYC010000217.1:0-7881 GCA_964353755.1 uncultured archaeon
CTTGAGAAGTTTAAACGCGTTCTGTATCTCTTTCTCTTTAATTTGAGAAATTTCTCGCGTAACAATTATAGTCTTTAATCCCGGAGTGGCTGTGGCTTTATCCATGAGTTTACCCACATATGTGATGTCAATATAGGGGGAAATAATTAAGAGCTGCTCTTTGGCTGTGGAGATCAATTCATTTACAGTTTTAGATAGTAAATAGGTTTTTTCCATCGATTGAACGGTGACAAATTTATGGCGTTCTAGTACCTTAAAAACTTGATCTTGAAGAAATTGAACTTTCTTCTTATATTCCTCTTTCTGATTCCAATATTCTCTCGAGGTCTTCTTTAATCGCTCAATCTCATCTTTCAATTCATTCTCGCTCATTATTCCACCTTCGAGATTTTCCGCATATCTAAAAATACTTGTTCTAAAGTGGCTTGATCAATTTTATCGACATTTTTCAAAATCTTCGCTGCCGCCTTTTTTAAGACTTCTCGAAAAATATGGGGCTGTTCATCTCGCCGTAGCATGAGCGCAATGATATAATTCGAGGCCCCAATAAAATTCTCATCCATTCCGGAAAAGAAACTCGAAATCTTCATATCAGTCAAAGTCATTGTCACAAAACTCGGGTCCATCGATTGCGCACGGTGTTGACTATAGATATTCATGAGAATGCGAGATGGGAACTTGAGCTTTTCGGGGTACTTTGCAATTAAAGTGGTCCCTAATTTATCGTCCCAACGAATTAATAATATTCCAATAGGCAAACTTTCCATCTACCATATTTTTATTGAAATTCCAATCATTTACGCCTTAAAAATCAATTCACCTTTCTCAAAAAAATATATTCTATTTTGAATTAGTGAATCGAAATTTAAGTACAATTATGATTGAAATTTAAATATTAATTTATTATTGAGAGAAATTTCAAACTTCTATAAATTCTTGTAGGGATAGGCAAGCGCAGTGTTGAACGCGTTGTAAACTGTAGATATTCATGAGAATCCGAGTTGGAATTAGAATTTTTCAGTAAATTTTACCATCAGCGTGGTTCTAAGCACCTATATCCCGATTAAATATCCAATTCTTGCTCTTCTTTAAAAAAAGAATTAAACAGGAAATTTGACCGTTTCTCCTTCTATAATAAGTAATCCTTCTTTCTCCAATTTGAAGGCATATAAACGAGTTTGTCCAGTGGATTGCCCAATTGCTTTCGCTAATTCTGACATTTTCACCGATTTGACTTTTTCTAGGATAAAATATATTTTAAAGACCGGTTCCATTTCTAACATTTTTTGTAGTTTCAGGATATGAGCTTGTAATTTTTCTACTTCTTCGAGTTTTTTTTCTTTGTCGTGGTCCACTTTTCCGGCGGAAGCCAGTTCCGCTTCAAGCCTTTTGTTCTGCATTTCTTTATCGGTTAATATTGTTTCTAATTTCACATAATCAATTTTCTTTTGACTTAATTCTTCTGTTAGTCTTCGCATCTCATTTCGCAGTTCTACTTCTTTTGTAGCAACCGCTTCTTTGATCGCTCTCTCAACATTAGCCACAATGGAATCCTGATTCTCAATTTGTCCTAGTAATTCAATCTCACGTGCCTCACGTCTTTTCAGCTGGTCCTCCAATTTTCCAATAACTTTTGCCTTTTCCTGAACGCGCGCATCAATTTGTCCTAATTTAATTTTTAATTCGCCAACATCCCCTCGAGTGACGCCTGCTGCTTCTAAAAATTCTCTCGTGGTCTGTAATTCTAGTTCTAGTTCTTTTAATTTATTTTGATAATCCTCAGATTTAGTGCTAGAATCTCCCATCTGTTTCCGAAATTCATTCAATTTATTGCGTAATTCCTCTCGCTGCTTCTTTGTCATTTCTAATTCTGATTCTATCTCATTGATTTTCCAGTCGCGCTCACTTATTTTATCCTCAAATGCTTCTATTTCCGCCCGTTGTCGACCTATCATCACTTTAAGTTCCATTACATCGGTTGGAACCTCTACCATTTCATCTAATTTCTTCTGTTGTTCGTCCAATTTTGCTTGTAGCTTACTTACTTTTTCTTTTTGCTCATTTGTTAGCAGAGTAAGTCTCCGGACTTCATCTTTTAAGGATGCACTATCCATTTGTTTCTTTTCAAGACTTGAAATCTTATCCTCAATATCTTTTGCCATTCTTATTCACTCTACACTGCTAGTTTCTTAATAAGATTCATTCGAAGTTCCATGATCTTTTTATGAATTTGGGTTTTTCTATCTTCTAATTGGAACATTTCCTTTTCATATTCAGCGGGATTCATTTCTTTCATTTCTTTCTTTAATTCAACGATTACATCATTAATTTCAGCCAGTTCCTTTTCTAAGGCGGCAATTTGCTCCTTTTCATCTTTTCCTCCAATGGATGGTGCAAAGGTGGATGGCACTGGTTGAGATTTTGCAGCAGGGCGGGGTGCTATTATATTTAAAGCTTCTTCAATGATTGATGGTTCGCTGATGGGCTGCACGGGTTGCGATTTTACGGCAGAGCTAGGCGCTACTGGTACCGGCGCTTCCTCAGCGAGCGGCATGATTTTAGGTAGGATTTTAGTTAATTTTATTTTTCCTTTTTTCTCGTATTTCTTAATAATTTCCATGACTTGTAATTTACTCAACCCTGTCTCTTTTACAATATCATTTATAGTATGTTCTTTATCACAGATTTTTAAGACTGGAGCATCCAATTTTGGGAATTTTCCCGCTTCGAAGGCCTCTTCTAAAACAGGGAATAGATAAATGCTTTCCGACGGGGTTTCAGGAGCTAAATTTGTGGAAGGTGGTGTTACAGGTTGAGCTATTGGTTGCGCTACAGGTGTAGCTATAGGTGGCGTTATTGGCAGGGTTGTAGGTGGTGTTACAGGGGGAGCTCTAGGCGGTGTAATCGGTAGGGTTGTAGGCGGTGTTACAGTGGAAGCTCTGGGTGGTGCTATACGTGATTGTACCGGTATCTGGTCCTTTGTTACACTACTGGGCACTGATACCGATGGGGACGGCATAGTGGGTTCTTTTGCAGCGGATTCTATGGGTGATACCAATTTCGAATAGACTTCTGCCCCACTATAGGGAAATTCCACGCGAGGGGCGGCTCCCGCAGTTAAAGATTTTGCTAATTTTGTCTCTTGAATTTGTTGCGCCGCCGCTTGAACTTGACTGGCTAATAATCTAGATAGATCGCGGAATTTGATCGCCATATCATCTTCGCCCATGTTTTCGGATAATTCGGCAATATTTCTGTAAATTTCAGAGGCTTTTAATAGATTCCCTTGCATAATGGCCGCTTCAGCTGTTTCTACCATGCTTTCTCGTTCCAACATGGGTTGAATTAACGATGTTATCCCCGTAGTGACTTCAACCACTTCCGCAATTATATTCAACATTGCGCCTCGTTGCTTTGGATCAATTGCCACTAGAGGATATGTCCTATACCCTAATACTTTTACGATCTCTGCCGCAGATAATGCCCCAGGGATGTCTTGTTTATTTGCCACAATTGCTACTCGTGCTTTGGGCGCTTCCTTCCGAATAAGATCTACAAAAAATTTTGATTCCTTCATATTTTGCTGAGAAGAATCCACCACCAAGATGATTGCATCCGACCCCTTCACAAATCTGCTCCAAATGAATGAAAATTGCTCTTGTCCCGCGAAATCCCAGAGAAACATATGTAAGGAACCAACTTTTATGGCAGCCACATCTCCCGTAATCGTTGGAATGTGTTTCATCGGGATTTCCTCTGCGCGGATAAGTCGCGTAATTGTGGTTTTACCGACTCCTGAAAATCCGACCAACGCAATTTTGGGACGGAGTTCCCGAAAGGCTTCATCCGTGTCAAACCGGATCGAATCATAAACTTCTTGATTATAATTTCCTTTCGTTAAAAATTCAGAGCACTTAGAAATAAAAGTATCCCGGATGTGGAGCGTCTGATCTTTAATCGTCTCTTCCTTATCCGTCTGATCCGTGACAAAAATGACCAACATGTTATATGTCTTCGAGGTCGCATAACATACCTTCATATTCACAATATTCATGAATTCAACCATATCTTCCGGGGATTGCTGTAAGAAATCAGTTAAAGAACTAAGAATGGGGGAAAGGGCTTCCCATGAGAGTGATTTTCCATATTCTCGTTTGAAAATAGGAGTTTTTCCTAATAAAATAATAACTTGCCGAAGCATTTGATACACTTCTTTTATAAACGCTCTAATTTTTTTACGCAATTCTTTGTAATAATTATCAGTTTTTTCTTCTAAATTGATACCGTTTTTTCAATTCGTTGAATTGTGGAAGTTTCTTCTTCAAATTGAATTATTTATTATGTTTTAAATAATTTACGACTCTATCTTATTCCTCTAAGACTATATGCGATGAATTGTTGTTACATTATTAAAATGATTAATTAAATTTAACCATTTTGAATTATTTTATTTCCATTTTATTTATTTAAAATACTAGGAACTTTGAAATTTAACCGTTATAAGAGAATGATTGTAATTAAAAGTTATTATTTAATTAAGAATAATGAAATGACTTGATAAAGAGAAAGAAAAATTAAAAATAATTCATAAATTGTTTTAAATTTGGTAGATCATATAATTTTCTGAATATTGGTGGCATGTTTCTCTTTAAACGTTACGGAGGATTTTTATGTTCTCCTTTAAGTTGCTTTTTTACGTTCTCTTCTTTCTTTTTCTTAGCAAAATAGATCCGATGGTAATATTCTTTCTCATCGAGAGGATCCTTGGGGAGTAGTTGGGCCAGAACCCCATATTTTTTCATCCATCGAAGCCAAGGCAGGACCGCATCTGTAAATTGGATTGCGGTTTGGAAAGGACCATACAATTTCAATCCTAAATTTACCTCGAACCAGAGCCGATCGAGGAGATATTGCAGCCGCATATGGAATTTTCGATAGGCATAAAAGAGCATTTGCTTTAATTCGTCCTTTGAGAGTTCTGTTAATTCAAGCACCGGATCTATTAGGGTAAAACGAGACCAATCTTGTGGAATTTCCTTTATCCAGCCATTTTTTAAAGCTTCATCAAAGAAAGGCGTTCCAGGATAAGGTGTAGCGGAGGCGAATACCACAAAACTTGGTTTTAAGCTGATTACGAACTGGAGAGTTTTCATCACACTGCGCTTTGTTTCACCGGGAAACCCAAAGGCGCAGGATGCGATAGTATCTATACCGAGTTTGCGACACCATTTAAATGCATTTCTAATCTGTTCAACGGAAGTACCCTTTTTGACATTGTCTAAAATTTGCTGTTCACCAGATTCAACCCCGAAATACAACATTCCACAGCCATGGCGTGCCATCTTGTTAAGTATATTAAAATCGACGAGATCAACGCGGATAGCACAGCCCCAGGGCACATCAATCTTTCGTCTGCTCATCTCATCGCAAATATCCCAGATTCGGCGTTTGTTTAAGGCCACACAATCGTCCATTATCGCTATTATTGACCTTTTCCACTTGCTTTCAATGTATTCTATTTCATCGACGACATTTGCCGGACTTCTATAACGCCATTTATGGCGAAACAAGGCTGCCTCAGAGCAAAAGGAACATCGGAAAGGGCATCCTCTACTACTAATAAAGCTGGCTCCTTTAAACCGCGACCCGAAGAATCTATAATGCTCATTGGGAAAGAGATGTCGAGCAGGAAAAGGGATGGCGTCAAGGTCTTCTATTAAAGGCGCATCCGGATTATGATAAATACCACCATTATGGCGAAAAGATATCCCTTGTACATCTTTTAAAGGCGTCCCTTTTTCGAGTGCATTCACTAAATGAACTGAAGTATATTCTCCCTCTCCACGAATGGCAAAATCTATATTTTTGGAATAATTGAGCGTCTGTTCGGGCATGAACGTCGGATGGGGGCCTCCCAATACTACCTTTACATCAGGTAGAACCTCCTTTGCGGCATCGGCATATTCTACGGCATAATTTACGGAAGGAGTAAAGGCTTGGATACCTATTAAGTCCGGATCAAATCTTTTAATCCATTTCTGAGATTCTTGTGGTGAAATTTGAAAGCATGCGGCATCTAATGCCTTTACATTATGCCCATCTTCTTCCAACATGCCCGCTATATACGCTAAACCCAGTGGAATGGCGGTAAAATTAATTACGGGGTGTTTCTTATATTTGCTTTCGTGCCCCGCGGGGTTAATCAGTAAAACCTTCATGGTAATCCATCGCTTTTTTGAACTATATTAATTACTCATATAGTGAATTGATTTTTTAATATTTTTATCATGTTGATAGCGGAACGCCACAACAAAATTCATGTTTACGGATTCTAAGGCCATGTTGAATGGCGAACTGAACCGCTTTCGGCGTGGGGATTTCGATTCGATTAATACCGGCTTGAATGGCGTAAAGATCAATCTGGCTTCGAATCATTTTACCTGGGCGCATACAGCCCAGTGAGAGAGGTGTAGTGGGAAATAACAATCGGGCGGTTGCCATGATTTTAGCAAGGTTTTTAGCAGATGGCGGGATACTTTGCAGTGGCGTATTTGCGGTCGGTATTAACCCCAGCAATACAATTAAAGTGGGGGCGATCTCTTTTATAAGTCGTAGGGCGTTAAGTTCTCCGGATAGAACCCCGCCCTTTAATCCCACACAAATATGCGGAACAAGGGAAAGAATTCTAGAATCTTTAAGATAAGTTAAGGATTGAAGATATTGTTCGGGAGTTTTGTTTAATCCGTAGATTTCTTCTATGGTTTGTCTGTCCCCTACGATATCAAATGAAACAGTATCAATTCCCACTTCTCCTAGCTGGAAAGCAAGGTCTTTATCCACCAGCCCCGTATGAATATTCAGGATGAGGTTCGTTTTTTCCTTAATTTTCTTAAGGGTCGGGAGAAATTTTGAGAAGGGCAACATAGCCTGGTCATTATAACCTCCGCTTATTAAACACCCAACGGCGCCTTCACGCGCTAAGTTTTTACAAGCTTCCCATAATTTTTCCGGAGTTTCAGCCGAAATCATTGATCCTAAATACTGTTTATTACAGTGCTTACAGTGCAGTGCGCATTGCGTGCCGGTGATAGAAATTGCTGGAAATTTATTGCCGGGGTAAAAACAATCCAATTCGGGGTCAAAATTCTTTTGGCGAATTTCCCACGCCGCAGACAGAAGTTCTGAAAGGTTCTCTTCCGTGCAATTTATTAAGTACTGGATCGCTTCCTTTCCGGCGGCATCCTCCTCAATTTTCTGCAATAGATGTGCCACAAAACTCATGAAATTCCCTTGAAACTAGTTATAATTTAAAATTCCAGGCCTCGGTCTTATATTTTTGAACTATTAACTGCTCCATTGTTGCTCTTTCATATTCAGTAAGGTTTTCTCTTTCAAACGAAGTGTTTAATGCCTTCTGATATCCCTCTATTAAAGCTTTTTTAACCGTTTCAAAATCATATTCCCGCTGCGACTCTTGTTGAAGCGTGGTGACTTTCTGATAGACAGAACTAACCACCTTTGGTTTAATCCCGGCCCGTTTCACCCGTAAGATGGAGTACATTAATTCCGGATCATACTGTAATAAAATGGTGCCGTGTTGGAGGACCACGCCCTGTTTAATGGTTTGAGCATTCCCCGAGATTTTCCGCCCTTGTACAAAGATTGATGGGCAATGATGGACCCCATGTTCCGCTATTAATCCAAAATCTCCTAGGGCAATAATTATTCCTTTGCATAATATTCTGAATGTCTCATCAATATCCACAGGAAGAAAATTTTCTTTTTGCGCGATAATCGAATAGGTTATTTCCCCATTATAATCATGATAGACCGCGCCTCCTCCCGTAATGCGGCGCACATAATCGAATCCGAACTGTTTAC
>CAYGYC010000218.1:0-7857 GCA_964353755.1 uncultured archaeon
AATTTAGGAGCAGGGACTGGATATTGGATTACTAAATTACGCTTGATAGATTACGGAACAGGTATCCTTTTTGATGTGAGTTCCAATTGGTCAGTACGTTTTAATGTTAGAATTAATTGCATTATCCAGAATATCACTCAATTTCCCTCCAGGTATTTAGGAATCGGCTCAAAGAATGTGATTAATTGGAATGTTACCTTTGGCTTACAAACGATTCCGACCCGTGTTTCTAATTACACCATAAATATAACCGTTCCTTTTAATTGGAATCAAACCGCACCAAAAGCTTTTCAACAAAATAATCCGTTAATAACGGCTTCTGTGAAAGTATATTCCTTTGGACCTTATTCCATTTTTAAAATCAATGCAGATAATGGCAAATGGGTTCTCTATTGCAATGGTTTTAATTACATAAAGGCTATTTCTATAGAAAAAAAGATGGATGGAGGTTATATTACCCCTTCTGCGATGAACACAACTGTAAATATTACAACTCTCCTTCGAATCAATGCCACTTTCATAGATTCACCAAGTGGAACTGCAAATCTCTCCATCTTTAATTCAAAAGATGTGCTAAATTATTCCAGTCCCCAAGTAATCCTCAATGCCTTGGTCAGTTTTACCCCCTTTGCGTTTCAGTCCTTTACAAATATTAGTGGCCTCTACCCTGTTCAAATTCTTTGGAAGACTGGGGAGCAGGTCGGCATTAAAAATTTTACATTAAATGTGGTTTATCCCACCACCCTTACTGTTCATTCTCCCATAACAGAATATTTTATTCTCCAATCGCAAATAAATTTAACAGTACAATACACCAATGCTTTTAAATACAATAGATTTAATGAAAACGGGATTAACAATGCACAGATAACCTGTCTTTTCGGGAATTCCACTAAAAATAATAATTATAACTTAGTTCAATTTGGAACGGGGTATTATAGAACGATAATCAATACCAGCTCCTATGTCCAAGGAAAATATACTTGTAATATAACTGCTGGGAAGCCAGAGCGGAATAACATATCTCTTTCAATACGAATTGAATTAGTTTATGATACTTCACTCATTATTAACAGACCTTTTATAGAACTCTTTTATGGATATAATGCTACGCTCCAGGTTAATTATTCGCGGGTCAATCCCAGTTATGGGCTTATAGGGGCGACCGTGAAATGCTACATTGATGGGAACTTCCACTCAAATTTCCATGAATTAACGAAAGGGAATTACACACTGCAAATCAATACGAGCGGGTTACCCTTTAAGATATACCCCGGGGTGCATCAGGTACGAATTAACGCGACCCTCCCGCAATTTCTATCACAATTGATCTCAGTTACACTTCAGATCAATGCAACTCCCACAAATCTTTGGCTACATGACAATATTACTCAACAAGGAGGAAAAAGATTCAATCTAACGGTAACCTATAACGCCACTAGTATTCTAGGAGGGAAATATCTGACCAATAGTTCTATGAGATGTATTCTAAACAGTGATGAATTGATTCGGGTCAATAATTCTGCTCAACTGGGGAACGGATGCTTTTATTTGTTTGACTTAAATAATGGTACTTATAAATTGGGGTTTTTAATCGATATTGGAACGAATCGAACCCAAACAGAGGGCGATCCCTTCACATTCTTAATTATTGCTAGTCAGCCTGGCTTTATTGATGGAACTGTCAACGGTCTTATCAATATTTGGGTTTGGAATACCTCGGTTGTTTTTACTCATTGGGATTCTTCAGTCAATTATCGTGATAATGTCACTATCAATCTCCTTTATTATAATTCAACAAGTAAGTTAATTGACGGTTCCGTTTCCTGTGACTTTCCAGGGAATACAATCCTTAGAAACGCGCAAGGGAATTATTCCATCACATTTAATACCACTGGGCAGAAAGCTGGAATTCGGGTGGTCCTAGTAAATATCACTCTTTCGGGTCATCAATGGAACTTAACATCGCTCGCAATTCACATTATTGGAACGCCTACTCTCATCTCACCCTATCCTACCGTGCCACGCGCGATAAAAATAAACCAAACACTGAAAGATTTTACTGTGATATATAATGAAACAAAAGGCAACCCCATTTCTAAGGCAAATGTTGAAATAACGCTTTCGAATGCCACTTATACGTTTGCCAACAACACGGGCGCTCTTAAAATCTATTATACCTATCTGAATGGAATTTGTATGGTCACTCTATACCCGAAAGGGATCCATCAAGGCGATTATACTTTTACTATAACCATCGAAAATCATACCAATTCCTATGCGTTTGAACCCAATAGCACCATTATCCTCCTAACAATCGAGCCATTAGAGAGTGTGATCATACCGGTGCAGGAAGGTCCATGGTGGAGTGGTGATTCTCTTATTTGGTATGAAAATGAAGGCATAACCCTAAAATTGATACTTAACGCTACTTATTATGATTTAATAGTTCCTTATAACAGCAGTATCCCTGAGGGATCCATCTCTTTTAATCTCTACAAACAAGGAGATCTCTTTATTTATAAGTTTGGAGATTTTATATCGCTCCATAACGGAACTTATCTCTTGAATCTCACCTTAGACATGTCAATTCTTCCCACATCAAGTAAATATTATAACAATTACACATTCCAGTTACTTGCTTCCGCTACGGATTGCCAAACCGCGTTTTTTGCTTTAAAATTAAAGTATTATGCAAAAAATATAGCGATTGCTACTTTGATATTACCGAAAGATGTGATTGAAGGTGAAACTGCTTCAATTTCCGCGCAATTAAGGGATTCCTTCAGGGGACCTATACCTAATGAAAACATCACTTTTACCTTTACAATCACCTACAAATCGGGGCTTCAGCATATTCTTACCTTCGATGCGATCACTGATGCCTCAGGAATCGCCACTATCTCCTTCCAAGTGCCGCATAACATAGAATCCTTTGAGATTTCCATTAAATCAGAATCTTCAGTCACAAGCTTAGCCTCTCCTATTGTCACGCAAGATTTCAAAACCTTCACTGCATGGTACCTGCCCGTGCGTTTTCTAAAACACACCTGGTATATTTTCGCTATCGCGGCGGGTGCTAGCTTATCCGTTTATTATTACTATAAAAAATACAAACCGAAAATCGTGCAGATCAAAGAGCAGCGGGAAACCTTAAATTACAAGTATGTCTCTGCGGTGAATCTCCTGCATTTACTCGTCTATGAAAAACAAAGTAAAGAATTGCTCTTTGTTTATTCCTCCCCGGGATTACAAGTCACTTCCTATATTATGAATAGTCTCCTCCAATCGATGTCGATGTACGCCGATATGGAGGTGGAATACCAAGAGGTCTATCTCCAAGATGATATTTGCCTTACTCTTACGGACGGCGTGCTAGTGCGCGTTGCCGTTCTGTCGAAAAACCTCCCCTCGGTCGAGATGCAGAAACAGATTGCCAAATTCATAGATCTATTCGAAGAGGCATTTAAGGAGAAGATTCCCGAGGCGATAAGTAACATAACAGCAGTGAGCCGAATTATCAATTTAGACTTTGCGACTCAGCTTATCGAAAAGTGCTTCGAAAAAAGCCTGACCTTTCCGCATATCGCCCAAAGACCACGTGATAATGTCACATTAACGGAAATGGAAAATAAAATCCATAAACTCGCATATGAGATTAATCAAAAGACGGGACCATTCCTTTTAGGGCGTCTGCTCTCCAAAGCGCAAATGGAATCGAATATTCCTGAACTCGCGCTCCTCATCGAGATTGTCTTTAAGTTACGAGAAAAAGAGGCCCTGAAACCCATTGACCCTCGGGATGTGGATAAGATAAAAGACGAATTAATGCGTGAAAAAATCGATAAGACTAAAAAATTAACGCCAGATAGCGACTAATTCTTTTCAAGTAACCGGGTAAAGCAAAATAAATTATGTGAAAACGCAAAATATTTTGTGGAAAATGGAATAAAAAATTGAGATTACATTAAATGAAAAGTATAATACCGGGAACCAAGAAAGAATTTGATTCGCATTATGCACTAATCGAATCAAATAATCAATTAATACTCCAAGATGACCAATCTATTTATTCTGCAGAGGTTATACCTCTTATTAAAATTTTTTCTCTTATTATTTTTTCGTTTTTACTACTAACAGTCGGACTGATTAGTTTATTTAGTGGATCAATACTAGGAATTATTGGTTCCATTTGTTTTTATCTTTTTTTTATCTTTATTTTCTCTTATTGTTATTTCCATTATAAAAACCGAAAAATTGAATGGGAGATTAACCTAACGAATCAAAGTATTTGTAAAAAACAAATTTCCCCGAATAATAACATTTTTTGGACTATTAATTCATCTGATGTCGAATCAATACTGATTTCAGAAGGAGAACATATTGGATACCTCAAAATTTATATAATATTAAAAAATACGCGGTATAGTACTTATTCCGGAATTAATCGGCGCGTATGTAAGACAATTGGAGTAAAAATCGCTAAATTCCTGAAAAAACCGTTAATTATTAAACAAGAGTTTGGGTATACTATGAGAGTTGCTCCCATAGATGTAACAATTTTTTTGATAGCGTCAATTTGGACATTTATTTCGGGATATTATCCACTAGGTATTGTATTCCTTATTCTTTCGCTTATCTTTTCTTTTGGTTTTATTATTTGGTTGCTAACTAACTATAAGAAAAATAAACAGGTACGCGTGATAAATAATTGTAAGGATTATTCAATAGAAATCCCTCAATGACAAGAAAAGTACTACTTTTTTCAGGGTTATTTTCTAATCGAGATCAAAAAACATATCCAATCCATATTTCCCGCAAAGTTCATCAATTAAATAAATTAAGGGATTCAAATGATCTCTATACCGATTCCACACCAATTTCGATTTGAATTCGGCAAAATGTAAATACCCTTCCTTATCAAAACAGGGATTATTGGGTTTTGGAATAACCTTAATGGTGGGGGGAAATTGGGGGTATCCGGTATTATAGGTAATTTCTGTTACTCGGGTCTTTCCATCCCGCCAGGTTGTGGTTGAATATATCCCTTTGGTTAAATCATTCTTATCAATCGGGTTCCAATCTTTATAACTTTCCCGAACCAATACATCTGCGATATGTCTCTTGAACAGTTCTCGTCCTTCTTCGGCACTCAATCTTTAATCGCCTGAGTTAGTTCTACATCCCGCCAATTGGTTCGGGAATCCAATAGAGCTTATTGGTTTTCAATTCCATAATATCCTCAATCGTTTCTCGCAATCCCACCGGCTTTTTCCTTCCCTTATCGATCCGATACACCTTTACCGTGACCAAATTGATCGTGGGGTTCGTTCGTACATTCTGATAGGTCTGACTCAATAAATCGACAACCTCTTCGCTATATTTCCATAATAAACGGGACGTTATGCCTTTTATCGTGTCAGACCCTTCTGCCGTGATATAGTCAGTAGTACCCAGTAAGGGACTCACAAAAATTAATTCATAGACCATTTTACTCTCATCTTTCTAAAAAAATTTGTCAAAAGTGATTCATTCATACATAACTTAGAGTGATTAATTCATACACAATAATTCTATATTAAGATATTATCCGTATCTATAAAACGCTATCGAATAGAATTGAGGAAAAATTAAAGAAAATGATTAAGTTAGGAGAAAACCGGTTAAAAAAAGTCCAATTTCTCTGCTCCACAATAGAAAATATAGATAACCTACGAAAATATCTTTTCAGATGATTTTTATTATAATTATCTTATAACTTTTTAAAACCTTATTGCTAAAAAGTATAATATGCATTAAAAAAGAGTGAATTTTCTATGATTCAGTCAGGTAATTATATTTATACGATTTTAGTGATATTTGTGCCATTAATTATTGCTATAATATGGTTTATCTATGACGCATTGAAGGCCTCTGAAAAAAAGGAAAAAGAAAAGAAAGCATCAGAATTCCTCGAACCTCTCAGTGAGGAGAAAATGATAGAATTTATAAAACCTTACCAGCAAGTCGCTTTAGAAGTCATTTCAGCTTATATTTTTAAATTAGAACTCGAAAAATATGAAAACGAACTAAAACCTATTAAAGAAAATTTACCTCCGCAACAATATACGGAGATGATAGAATCCTTCTCAGGGAATTATGAGAATCTAGTAGAAAGGTCATTAAATCGTTTAATAAATACGGGTAGAATTAAAGGATATATTCGTCTCTTTGAAAGTAAATTGCATTATTTCGCTTTGGAACCAACTTTAGATTAAGATTATGAAGATGTTCTTTATTGACCTGCTTTTGATCTTTATCGGCTTATCCCCTCATCTTTTTGATCTGATTGTAAAAAAAAGTCTAGACGTTTTTGACCTGCTTTTGGGTCTTTAACCTTCAAGCCGAGCAGTTTTTTGATTTGATTACAATTGGCGGGAGCTTGCCCGTTGGGATGGTTATTAAAGTAGCCATAGACGGTCACTTCATCGGCCAATTTCTGGATGACAGGCACCCATTCCCCTAATTCCTCTGCGGAATAAAGATAATCGTATATCAAGTACTTTTCAGCTTTCGGGTCATTTAATCCATGCCACCTGATATAGGTAAAATTCGTTGTAATTTGAGTGATAGGCGGAAGAATTTTCTCCGAAACGATACAATACGCAATATTATACTTTGATAACAGTCCCATGGTTTTTTGTTGGTCTTCCAGCCATGATTTATGCCGAAATTCTACGGTATAAGAATATTGAGAAGGAAGAAGTGTGAAAAAATTCTCCAGCAAGGGATAATCTGCCTGGAAACTACCAGGAAATTGAATGAGAATGGGTCCTAATTTTTTGCCCTGTGCTAACGGCTCAACAACGATGTCATAAAAGGGTTTCAAATCTTCTTCGGTGACTTGTAGGTGGTCTTTCCGAGCATGAGTAAACTGTTTAGGAAACTTCGTCGCAAAAATAAACTCATTCGGTGTGCGCTTTACCCAATTTTGTGTTATTTGCGGCATAGACGGCAGTCTATAGAAGGTAGAATTGATTTCTACCGTATCAAAAATTTTTGCATAGAACGGTAGCATGCCCTTATCTATAATTCCTGGTTGATAGAATCGCCCCTCTTTCCAATCTTCGTAAGACCAGCCACTGCAACCTAATCGGATGGGATGCATTTTCATTCACAGTTATTTCTTGACGGACCGGACAAAAAAATAGGTTCCAAGTAAAGTAAAGGCAATCGCTAATATAATAATTAGCACGGGGCCTTCCCAAGGAGTAACTCCCGCTGGCAAGACAGGATCCCCACTGCCCGGGTAAGATTCGCCAAACATTAAATACCTTACCGCGTTTACCACATGATTTAATGGATTAAATCGCCCGAAAAGCCCTAACCCAAATGGCAAGCTCTCCGGTGTAAAGAATGCATTACTCAGAAAAATTAAAGGGCTCCCAATGATACTGGCAATCAGGAAGAACGTCTCCGAATTTTTTGAATAAGAGGCTATTATAGTCATAAAGCCCCCAACGAAAATGGTAACTAAGAGGGCAATTCCAATTAACCCAAAAAACACACCGACAGAAAAAGAAATAGCATATCCCATCCATTCACTTATGAGGCATGCGCCAACATAGATAAGAACTGTTTGGAGAATTGATCGAACTGCTCCCACCAAAGAGTATCCCAAAATAATCGACGAGCGATGACATGGCGCAACAAATAAAATGTTCAGATATTTTGTATCTCGATCCCAGATGATACTATTCGGGATGAACATACCTGAAAAAAATATCATTATGGTCATCATTCCGCTTGCAAGCTGTTCAAAACTCAACTTCCCCAATGTTTGTGAACTCGCTGCCGGCCCCATGATGATAATAACAA
>CAYGYC010000219.1:0-7837 GCA_964353755.1 uncultured archaeon
ATGCTTCCTGATATTGATTTTGGAGTTCTTGTAATTCATTTGCATCGAAAATACGCTTTGATTTGAAGAATTTTACCCCATTATAACCTGGCGGATTATGTGACGCGGTGATGCATACCCCTAGCTGATCTGCAAGATATGCAACCGTTGGCGTAGGAACTCGATCCAAATATCTTATGGTTCCTTGGAACTGCGATAAAATCCCTTCTAGAAATTTTTCATTATGCGCCCTATAATCCATTCCTACGGTAATTTCCGGATAATTTTCGTTTAGCACTTGGCTTAATATATATAACTTCTCATCGGTTATGTCCTTCCCATATATTCCACGAATATCACGTGAAGTGAACATTAAACGCCACCTATTAATACGAGCAATAAGCTTCAAATCAAATTAATTCTTCATCCATTAATAAACCCATTTGTTCAATGCACAAAGAGTTGATACAAAAGCTAATCGGCATTATCACCTCCTTATCGCGGCTCATCCTCTATTTTGAACTTCTAATTCTCTTCTTTCAACAACCGTTCTTTATTCTCTGGTAATTTACGTCTAAGAAAAATAATGTTTTAGAAATATAGTTTATTGATTTAGAAGACAAGAGTGTGGTCGTCGAATCAATGGAGCCTGATGGTAGCTGAATATTTGAAAAGTATAAAAAAGAAAATTTAATAACTAATCAAATGAATATTAATTATAATGGTCGAAATTGCTGCTCGTGAAGAACGAAAAAAAAGTGTTAATTGGGATCTAGTTAAAAAACGATGTAATCCCAAACGAGTAGAAGCTATTAAATTATTTGTTGAATATCGGTTGTATGAAGCTGCTGCAAGCATTGCTGAAATGGATCTTTATGACTTTATTGAGTTATTAATTTCCCTAGGAATTTCAAGGGGTTAAAATATAAGATTTAAAAGGGGCGCGTGACTGAATAGCTTGTGCCAATCCGAGAAAATCAAACTCTGGTGTATAATTTTTTATTATACGGAGCAACGGGGAGTGGGAAGACCACCTTTATCCAAGCATTATTGGCACATGAAAATGTGTTAGACGCAAATCTCCTGCAAAAAATTGAAGACGAGCGAAATCAGTTAAGAAATCAAATTTATATTTACATGAAGCATGTAAAAGATCTCCCTCAGATTTTAAAACAAAACATAAATGAATTTTTACAGAAAAATGGAAATCTGGATGAGGCAGATGCCTATTTTAAAGATACCAGTCTTCAAATTCAGGAATTCTGTAAATCATGTGATGAAGAAATTCAGCGTTGTCTTCAAAAGGCAATTCAAAGTCTCCAAGCATTTACGATAGAACCAAAAGCGCGGGAAACGGAACCGATCTCCTTTATTGATATTGTCGGATCGGGACAACTCATATTATATCGCATTTATTTCCTCAAGGATTCTCGTGCTGATCTGGTGCGATTAAATTCATTACTGTCAACCATTGATGGGATCATTTTCATTTGGGATGCCCAAAGGGAACGGACTGAAGAGAATATTCGCAGCTTTGAAGAGATATTCGAGCAACTCCCTTCCAATAATCAATACCCATTAGTCATCGCTTTTAATAAGGCAGATCTTCCTAATATTATTCGCCTCGAAGAGGTTAATCGTCTCTTGGCTCCAATTCGATTCGAAAGTAAATTTCAAACCACCCCTTTTCCCGGAGATGTCTCAGAGCTAACCATTTTTGAAACGGTAGGACTCCAAGGAACGAATATAAAGCGGGTATTTCAAACCTGTGCCCGCATGATTACCCAAAAATATATCAACGCAATACCATTGGAGGCGCAGATATGAGTTACAATAATCAAGCGCTCATTGAACAAAAATTCCGAGCTACCGTTCAACCACTTCTCTCCCAATGGGATCAGTTTAAAAATGCTATTTATTCCGAATTACGCCTCATTAAACATGATCTACTGGTACATATTGCACTAACGACGGGAAAATCTGGTACAGTTTTTCAAGAAATCGAACTTCCTTTGTTCAAGACCATTGCCTCCCCCACTTCAAAAAACTGGAATGCCCGTTTAACAGAAGAATTAGAGAAATTGCAATATTTAAGAACCTATTGTCATGAGCAGATTATCTTTAAGGAAATAGAATTGGATCACAAAAATCCACGTATATTCAATTGTCGAGGCGAGTTCCTGATTGATACTCAAGTCCAACAAGTCTTCTTTCAAATTCGTTTACCCATGCGATATCCTCATGAAATGCCTATCGCAGATAACTACGGCTTTTTACATTATATCCAGCCCGCTGGCGAACATCGGAATGCCTGTTTAGGGAAGATTAAGGAGCGCTGGAACGAGGATGGGAGCATGGGGGTCGCCCATTTTCTGCTCATGCTGAGTTATTATACCGCTATGGCACTTTTTACTGGATTAGTCATCTGAACTCGGTACTGCCTGAGAATCATTCCATACGCCCAATATCGAATTATTCTAAAATGAAGTCAAATTTATTAAAGGAATTAACCAATACTATCTCTATCTATTTGAAAGAACGAAGAACCAAGAAATAAGGAATGTGAATAAAACGCCACTCAAAACCCCACAAGAATATCTGGAAAGTATAAAGAAGCAACGACATAATGTGTACTTATTTGGTGAAAAGCTTGAAAACTGGTATGAGCATCCCATTATCGCACCTACCCTCAATCCAGTTGTAAAAATATATGAATTAGCGCAGGATCCCCAGCATCAAGAGGTTATGACTGCCAAATCCCATCTCACTGGCGACCAAATAAATCGATTTACCCATATTCATCAAAATACCGCGGATCTGGTCATGAAAGTCAAGATGCAACGCCTTCTTGGACAATATACCGGCAGTTGTTTTCAGCGTTGTGTGGGGAATGATGGTATAAATGCCGTTTTTTCTACGACCTTTGAGATCGACGAGAAATATGGAACCTCCTATCATCAAAATTTCATAAACTGGGTGAAACGGATTCAAACGGAAGATTTGATGGTCGATGGGGCCATGACCGACCCGAAAGGCGATCGGGGACGACGCCCTGCCGACCAAGCCGACCCAGATATGTATATGCGAATTGTAGAAGAAAAAAAGAATGGAATCGTGGTTCGCGGGGCAAAAATCCATCAAACCGGGTTTCTCAACTCACATGAAGTCTTAGTAATGCCCACCCTATCCATGCGGGAAAATGAGAAGCAATATGCCGTCAGTTTTGCCCTCAACACCGCCACCAAAGGCATAACGTGTATTTACGGTCGTCAACCCTGTGATACGCGAAAAATGGAAGATTGTACTTGTGATATGGGAAATCCCAAATATTGCGGCCAGGAGATTTTTGTCGTTTTTGAAGATGTCTTTGTGCCGAAAGAAAGAATATTCATGAAAGGGGAATTCGATTTTACAGGTGCATTGGTGGAACGCTTTGCGGGTTATCATCGCCAAAGTTATGGGGGGTGTAAATCAGGCGTCGGAGATGTCATAATTGGGGCTACCGCGCTCATAGCTCAATATAATGGGGTTGAAACTGCTCCCGCTGTGCGAGAAAAACTCATTGAAATGGTTCACTTGAATGAAACCATCTATAGCTGCGGTCTCGCCTGCTCTTATGAGGGGCATCAGACCAAAAGTGGTAATTATGAGATAGACTTTCTGCTCGCAAACGTGTGCAAGCAAAATGTAACCCGATTCCCCTATGAAATATCCCGCCTAAGCGAGGATATAACCGGCGGGATCTTAGGAACACTGCCCTCGGAAAAAGATTTTAACAGCGATGCCGTGGGTCCCTTATTGAGAAAATATCTTAAAACGGGCAAAGATGTCGATGTCGAAGCTCGGTTCAAACTCATTCGCTTCCTCGAAAATGCGAGCATGGGAACCTGTGGACTCAGCTACAAAACCGAGAGTTTGCACGGGGCAGGAAGTCCTCAAGCCCAGCGCATTATGATCGCCCGCCAAGCTAATTTAGAACAGAAAAAAAATCTGGTTAAAAAAATACTGGATATAAATTGATTCACTTTATCTAGTATTTGTTTCCAATAAGGTGATAGTTTTTAAAGAGTCTTTACATTAAATAAGTTGACACTGATAGTTTTGTAACTGGGAAAAGTAATGGTAGGAAATAGAATTGAATCGAAGCCCCCCATGCAGGGAAAAATGAATCTAGAAGATTATCTCGCCATGGCGCCTGAAAATAAATGTGATCTCGTTGATGGGGATTATTTTCATCATTCTCCTGCTTCTTATAAACATAATAAGGTCCGAGGGTTTCTTGAAAGCGTAATCCGATTTTTTGTAGAGAAACAGCAAATAGGGGAGGTCATCAGTGAAAATTTTCCCATAAAACTCAACGAGACTAATTGGCGTGAACCAAATTTGGCTATTATTAAAATAGATCGATTAAAGGATCTTAAAGAGACAATATTCACGGGAATTCCAAATTTTATAATAGAAATTGTTTCGGAGGATTCAAGATATCGCGATGAAGTTAGAAAGCGGGCGGAATATGAACGATTGGGTGTAGATGAATATTGGATAATTGATCCTAACTCCTTCAAACATTCTGTATTTCTTAAAAAACGTGGTGATCGATTTGAGGAGGTCAAATTTTTGACTGAGAAAATTGAATCCTCCAGCATCAAGGGTCTTTTTTTTAAAAAAGAATGGATTTGGTCAGGAGAAAAACTTCCCCGCCTTGAAATTGTTTTTAAAGAATTAAACTTGCTATAATTATTATTAGAGCCGCCTGGAGTTATTTATTGCATTAATTGTATCCTTTTATCTCTTTACCTCTTCAAAAAAAAGAAGTATGCTTTAGTTACGTGAATCTTTTTTTCCTCTTTAATTATTTCCTCTTCTCTATTTGGTGATATAACATATCCTTCCTCAACATTAAATTGTTTCATGAAGTGAATCAGTCCATCAATAGTAATTTTTCCATATTTCACTTCAATTGGTACCATCTCTTGCGTAATAATATCCACTTCGTTTTTATATACATCCCTCCAGAAAAATTCCGTATTCAACTGATTAACAACCAAACATTCCCAGACTTTTGATTTTGAGTTTTCATCATCTCTGAATAAGAGTTCTGGCGCTAAAATTGTGGGATAATATTTTTTTAATTTCCTTTCAACCTTCCTTCTGCTTCTTGCAAAGTTATAAACCTTCCTTAGTAAAAAGGTCTCCTCTAAATATGATAAATACTGGGAAATGGTTTGCCTTGAGGCACTTAATTCCTTTGCTAATTCTGAAATTTCTGTAATCTCTCCGGGGTCATACATAAAGATATTAAGAAGTGATTCAAGTAATTGGACATCATTGATTTTATAAATCTGGGGTATGTCTCTATAGATGGCTTTTTCCACAATGCTCTCTTTGATATATTTCTTGATTATGCCTTTATCGCTCACATCAACCAGTTCTGGGAAACCTTGGGTGAGTATAAATTCGCGAAATAGCCTGGAAAGCTCGGAATCATAAAGGCTTGGTGGCTCAAAACTTTTCCCTTTGAAAGAAATAAATTCCCTAAAATTAAGGGGATTCACCTT
Source organism: uncultured archaeon (assembly GCA_964353755.1). Taxonomy (GTDB): domain Archaea; phylum Asgardarchaeota; class Lokiarchaeia; order Helarchaeales; family HEL-GB-A; genus CAYGYC01. The sequence continues at coordinate 5,538 of CAYGYC010000219.1, forward strand.
AAACTCAAATAGTCTTCCTCCAAGCGTTTCCTTTGATTTTTTTCTTATAAATAGCGATTCAGATCCCGAAAGGATTATCTTTATATCCTTATAAAGATCATAAATAATCTTAATTTGATTTTCCCAATCACTTAATTTTTGTACCTCATCCATCACTAATACATAATTGCCTACTTTGAAATTTTGCCCCATAATTTCATCATATGCTTTTAGAATATCCTTTATTTCACCTGTCCTAAATTCATCGAATGAAAAGTAGATGATTCTTTTTGGATCAAAACCCTTTTTTATGGTATCCTCAATAATTTTCATTAGTAGCGTAGTTTTTCCAACTCTTCGTAACCCTGTAAAGGCTATTATCTGGCGCAAGGGAATATATTTCTGTATTTCTTCATAGATCTCCCGCGACTTAAAATACAACTGCAAATCCCCTTTCCACCAAGGATTCATATCTATTAAGCTTTCATTAAGATTTGGCATAGCTATTAACCTAATTTCATATTCTATGTTAATTATTAATTACATATTTTATTATTAAATTTAAATTTATATTTTTCTCAATTCTCTTTCATGAGACTTTTCTTTTACAACTTATACCGTTTCATTTCTATTTGTTCCCTCCTCTTGGTTATTTCAATTCTCTCTATTTTTTGGGGATTCGCCGAAAGAATTATTCGCCCGTAGACATAAACGTCCGGAGGCGCTGAAGCGACGCTCCAGATTGCTAAGCATTTTTGTTAAGGGATTTTATTGATTAAACTACTTTTTTCCATAGAGCGGTCCGAGTTTTTCACACGCGCGGTAATCGGCGCCTTCCAAATCATTGGTGCCAAAGGCGTTCCACATACTAGGTCGAAAGATTTTTTCATCCGGAACATTATGCATACAAACTGGAATTCGCAGGAGTGAAGCTAACGCAATTAAATCTGCACCAATATGCCCATAACTAATGGCTCCGTGATTGGCTCCCCAATTGTTCATTACGGAATAGACACTTTTAAACGCTCCTTTTCCGGTTAATCGTGGGGCGTACCAGGTCGTCGGCCACGTCGGATTGGTGCGCCCGTCTAATTTTTCATGGATTTCTTTGGGTAGATTGACAGAAAAGCCTTCTGCAATTTGTAAAACTGGTCCCAATCCATGAATTAGATTGATTCGGGACATTGTTAAGGGCATTTCTCCTACAGTTAAGAAATTGGAGGAAAAACCGCCTCCGCGAAAATATTCCAGAATGGCTGGATCCCAACGGGTTGCATTCAAACACTTTTCAACTTCTTCCTCGCTAATTTCCCAAAACTGTTTGATTGCAGGTTTTTTGTTGACAATTTGTTGACCTGTTCCATCCAAACATGCCGATCCTGAATTAATTAGGTGAATAATCCCATCTTTCGCCAATCCTGTCAACTCCATTCCCGTCACTCGTTTAATCGCTTCAGGACTCCAATAGGTTCTAACATCCGCAAAAATCTGAGCCGTATTGGTCAATAGATAGCCGAAAAGCATAGCGACTCCATTGAGCGAATCGTTCTCCGTTGCCATGATATAGGGTTGGCGAATTCCATTCCAATCAAAAGACGAATTTAATATAGCTTCCAGAAAATCACCATTTGGCATAAAATCCGTCCATTGCCTTTGCCCTTGAAAACCAGCAAGGATAGCATTATGCCCTAAAGCTTCCTCCTCATATCCTATTTCTTCAAGCTTCTTATTACCTACCATTAAATCCCGTGCAATCATTGTCATCTTTACCACCGTTTCCCAGTCTTTATTTTTCTCCGCACTGGATTTTTGCGCTCCTGGTGGATTCAAGTCCTTGCCCTCTTTACATTTTTCGCGAACCCATTTAATCGCTCGCTTGAATTCGGCTTTATCGTAGATTTCCAAATTCAATCTCCGAATAAATTCCGACATATCCACGTATTCATTTCGCATTCCGAGGTAATTTTGAAAAAAAGTCTCATTCACAATAGATCCCGCGATACCCATCGAGACAGAGCCCAGAGCCAGATAGGATTTGCCTTTCATCCATGCTACCGCCAGCCCCGCTTTCGTAAATCGCAATAACTTTTCTTTCACATCCTCAGGAATGGTAGAATCAGTCGCGTCTTGGACATCTTTGCCATAGATTCCGAACGCCGGAAGACCTTTTTGATTATGCCCTGCTAAAACGGCAGCCAGATACACGGCTCCCGGTCTTTCGGTTCCGTTGAAGCCCCAAACGGCTTTGGGAATCAGTGGATCCATATCCATCGTTTCCGTCCCGTAGCACCAACAGGGGGTGACTGTTATGGAAGCTCCTA
>CAYGYC010000220.1:0-7810 GCA_964353755.1 uncultured archaeon
TAACTAAAACACCTTATGAAAAAAGAAATAAAATTTATTTCTTAGGTTTTTTATTTTTCTTCTCATCCTCTTCGTCATCAACGATTTCATAGTCCGCATCGACAACGTTATCTTCAGGCGGTGCTTGTTGAGGACCTTTCGCACTAGGACCCCCCGGATATCCGCCGGGTGGCGCACCGCCCGGATAAGATTCTGCACCCGGATAAGGACCTGCGCCCGGAGGGACACCACCTGGAAATGGACCTGCGCCTGGTTGCTGATAGAGCTTTTCTGCCACTTTATGCATCGCTTTGGTAAGCCCATCAACACCTTGTTTGATCTTTGTCATGTCATCTGCTTCCATTGCTTTCTTAAGATTCTCAATTTCATTTTGTACCGGTTCTTTTAGAGCCGCATCAATTTTACTCTCATTTTCGGTGAGCAACTTTTCGGTATTGTAGATAAGAGAATCTGCTTGATTTCTCAAATCAGCTTTATCTTTGAATTTTTTATCTTCTTCTGCATATTGCTGTGACTCTCGTACCTTCTTATCAATTTCATCTTTAGGTAGGGCCGATCCACCGGTAATCGTAATTTTCTGCTCCCGTCCGGTTCCTAAATCCTTTGCCGAAACATTGACAATCCCATTTGCATCGATATCAAAGGTGACTTCAATCCTTGGCATGCCACGTGGTGCTGGCGGTATTCCTAATAAATGAAACTTTCCTAACGTAATATTGTCATTGGCCCGAGGGCGTTCGCCTTGAAGCACATGAATTTCCACCGCAGGTTGATTATCCGAGGCCGTTGAAAAAGTTTCGCTCTTTCGCGTGGGAATTGTGGTATTGCGTTCAATCAATCTAGTAAAGACATTCCCTAATGTTTCTACACCCAAAGATAAGGGCGTAACATCTAGTAAGAGAATATCTTTAACTTCACCGGCGAGAACTCCACCTTGAATTGCAGCTCCTATGGCGACACATTCCATTGGATCGACACCCCGTTCAGGCTCCTTTCCCAGCGCATTCTTAAATCTCTCTCTTACACACGGCATTCGAGTAGGTCCACCCACTAAAATTATTTTCTGAATATCTTTAGGGTCACATTTTGCATCACTTAGAGCTCGTTGAATGGGTGTATCTAATCGATTCAGAACTGATTCCACGATTTGCTCTAGCTTTGCCCGCGTGAGGGTCATTTGTAAATGCTTAGGTCCTGAAGCATCTGCCGTAACATATGGTAAATTAATTTCAGAGTTCATGGTTGTGGACAATTCTATTTTCGATTTCTCTGCTGCCTCTTTAACTCGCTGCATTGCCATCGGATCTTTATTGAGATCGATTCCACTTTGTTTCTTAAATTCGTTTGTGATATGTTCCACCATTAATCTATCCATATCTATCCCGCCGAGTTGCGTATCTCCGCTTGTCGAAACCACCTCAAAGACACCCTTGTCCATTTCCATTACTGTCACATCAAACGTCCCTGCACCGAGATCGAGAACTATAAATTTTATCGTCTTATCGCTTTTATCAAGTCCGTAGGCTAAAGAGGCTGCTGTTGGTTCATTAATGATTCGTAATACTTCTAATCCCGCAATTTCACCTGCATCTTTAGTAGCCTGCCGTTGGCGATCATTAAAATAGGCTGGAACCGTGATCACCGCCTGCTTTACAGGCTCACCTAAAAAAGCTTCTGCATCTTCCCGAATCTTACGGAGAATCATTGCGGAAATCTCTTGCGGCGTGTAGTCTTTATTATCAATTCTAACTTTGTGATCAGTCCCCATTTTCCGCTTTATTGCAGTAATCGTTCGCTCGGGATTAGTAACCGCCTGGCGACGAGCTGGTTCTCCAATTAATCGTTGCCCTTCTTTAGTAAAAGCAACGAATGAGGGAAACGCCTTTCCTCCTGCAACGGTCACTCCTTCTGCACTGGGAATGATTGTTGGATTGCCACCAATCATTGCAGCTGCAGCTGAATTACTCGTTCCTAAATCTATTCCTATAATTTTCGCCATTTCATTTCACCCTTTCACTTCTCATGTTCTGCTTCTTTATTTTTTGCTTCCTCTTTTTTTGGTTTTGCTATTTTCACTTTAGACGGACGAAGTACCCGGTCTTTTAGTTTATACCCTTTTTGAATCTCTTCGATCACCGTATCTTCGGGGTACTTGTCCGTATATTCTATCATAAGTATCTCATTCATAAAGGGGTCGAAGGGACAGCCCTGCGCTTTAATCGGAGTCAACCCTTCTTTCTCGAACACCCCAAATAATTCTTTAAAAATCATTTGAATTCCCTGAAATTCTTTCGAATCCAGTCTCTTTTCCAGACTTTTTAACATGATTTCTATACTATCTAACGTGGGGAGTAATTTGGAAATTAATTCTGAACTCGCATATTTAACATAATTATCTCTATCCTTACAACTTCTGCGTTGATAATTCTCAAATTCTGCTTGAAGTCGCGCATATTTATCAAACCAAATCCTTTCCATCTCATTTAACTTATTCTTCAAATCGCGAATTTCTCGCAGCAGAATGATTTCAGATTCAGGCTTTCCTTTCCATTCCTCAGGAATTTCCGGTTCTGATTTAATTTCGCCCGTCTTACAAAGAGCGGGCGATCCTGAATTATTATTATCCTCAAAATCTACATTTACCTCTTCTATTTCAGGAGGATTATTTATTTTTTCCTTCACATTTTTTAAATCTTTCGATTTCTCTTCCTTCATATGAAGTTCATTCCATCTATCCACTATCTCGCTTCTAATTATACACTTTTTGTATCAAGACCCGATAGTAGAACTGTTTCTAAAAAAAAGAAAAAAAAGGGGGAGTTTAATCTTCTTCGCCTGCGCCACCAGGAGGCCCGCCAGGAGGTCCACCACCAGGAGGTCCACCAGCGCCTTTTCTGGAGGAGATAACGTCATCAATCCGAAGGATCATTTGTGAAGCTTCAGATGCCGATTTTATTGCTTGCTTTTTGACCATTACTGGTTCCCAAATTGCTTTGATTTTAAGGTCACCGACTTTTCCATCCATCACATCGACGCCAACGTCTTTCTTACCAGCCCCATGCGCGGACCGCAATTCTACAAGGATATTAATCTGGTCTAAGCCTGCATTCTCAGCTAACGTTCGGGGGATGATTTCCATCGCTTTGGCAAACGCTTGCACGGCGAGTTGCTCTCGTCCTGATAGGGTATCCGCAAAGGCGCGTAATCCTTTAGCGACTTCCATTTCAGGTGCGCCGCCACCAATTACGGCTTTTGGCTCATTGATAACATTCCGAACTACACAGAGCGCATCATGTAATGCCCGATCTGCCTCATCGACGATCATTTGTGAGCCACCATGGAGTAAAATGCTGACCGCTTTCGGATTAACGCATTCTTCTACAAATACCATATTATCATTGCCTACCTTTCGTTCCTCAACGAGTCCGGCAGTCCCTAAATCGGTCGCTTTCAATGTTACAACAGCGGTAACTATTTTTGCACCGGTCGCCTTGGATAATTTTTCCATATCCGATTTCTTAATCCGTCTTATCGCAGCAATTCCATCCTTTGCCAGAAAGTGTTGCACCATATCATCGATCCCTTTCTGACATAATACGATATTTGCTCCAGATTCTTTGACCTTTTTTGCCATATTACGAAGCATGGTTTCTTCTTGTGAGAGAAATGCTTGCATTTGATTCACTTGGGTAATAGAAACTTTTGCATCAAATTCGGTCTTCTCAATTTCTAATGCGCCTTCTAATAACGCTATCTTGGCATTTCTAATGGTCTTCGCCATACCTGAATGCACGATTTCTTTGTCAATGATTAATCCCGAAATAAGACGCGTGTCTTCAATGCTCTGTCCTTGTTTTTTCTGAATGCTAATATTGTCAAGATCAGCTTCCCACTTGCCATCTTTTTGCTCCTTCACCATATTAATCGCTTTAACCGCGATACCCGCAAGAAATTCCGCTGAAGTCCCGACTAACTTACTTGCCATCGAGGTAACGGCAATTTTCTTTTGAATGTCCTGGTTATCAACACCTATATCGGTCGCTATCGCATCCAAGATCTCCAATGCTTTTATCGTTGCCTTACCATATCCTTCGACTATTACAGTAGGATGAATTTTCTCTCTAATGAGTTCTTCTGCATTCTTCAATAATTCCCCGGTGAGGACAACCGCCGTGGTCGTGCCATCGCCCACTTCATCATCCTGTGTTTTTGCCACTTCGACTAACATTTTGGCCGCTGGATGCTGAACATCAATTTCTTTGAGAATGGTCGCACCATCGTTGGTAATAGTCACATCACCAAAACTATCGACTAACATTTTATCCATGCCCTTTGGACCTAACGAGCTTCTAATCGATTCTGCAATCACTTTCGCTGCCATAATATTGGACGATTGGGCATTCCGCCCTTGAGATCGTTCCGATCCTTCTCTTAATATTAAAACTGGGGTTCCACTTAATTGTGCCATTTTCATTACCTCTTTACATCATTCCTGGGTATCCACCCATACCGCCCATACCCGGAGGCATTCCGCCGCCAGGGGGCATTCCACCAGGTGGACCCTCAGATGCTCTTGCTGCAATCACATCATCAATTCTTAAAATCATGCTTGCGGCTTCAGATGCGGATTTTATTGCCTGTATTTTTACCACCAATGGATCCGTGATTCCCGCTAGGAGCGTATCTTTAACTTCGCCATCAAGGACATCGACACCGAAATTCTTTTCACCTGCTTCATGTTTCGCGCGGAGTTTGACTAAAATATCGATAGGATCAAGCCCAGCGTTCTCACTCAATGTCTTTGGTATGACTTCAACTGCATCTGCGAACGCCTCTACGGCGAGTTGTTCTCGACCACCGACTTTTGCTGCGTAAGCGCGTAATTGTCTCGCTACTTCGATTTCGGCGCCTCCGCCACCAGGAACAATTTTATTTTCCTGGATAATATCTTTCGCAACACATAAGGCATCATGAAGACTGCGTTCTGCTTCATCCACGACATGCTCTATGCCGCCTCGAATCACAATGCTTACGGCTTTCAGTTTTTTGCATCCTGTAATATACACCATTTTATCATCTCCAATTTTGCGCTCTTGCACCAGATCTGCTATTCCAAGGTCTGTTGGCGCGAGGTCCTTCAAATTCATGATTATATTGCCTCCCGCAGCGCGGGCTAACTTTTCCATATCGCTTTTTTTGACACGTCGTGCGGCGACGATACCAGCCGCTGCAAGGTAGCTTTGCGCATCATCGTCAATCCCTTTTTGGCAAAAGACCACGTTGGCTCCAGTTGCTTTAATTTTATCGACAAAGCCCTTGAGGATTTTGTCTTCTTCATCTAGAAAGGCCTGAATTTGTGTGGGATCACTGATACGTATTTCGGAATCGAATTCTGTTTTCTTAATTTCCAAGGCAATATCTAATAAGGCGATTTTCGCGTTTCTAATGGTCTTTGGCATGTCCGTATGCACAATTTCCTTATCAATAACGATGCCATCAATCATCTCCGTATCTGCAAGGCTCTTACCACGCTTTTTCTGGATTTGAATCTGTTCTAAATCCACGACCCATTTCTCGCCCCGCTTTTCTTTTACGGCTTGGACGGCTTTTACCGCAATATCCGCAAATTTCTGTTTATATCCGCGAATCGCTTTGCTGTTCAAACTCGTCATGACCGCTTTGTTAACTGCATCCGTTGTAATATCGATTGTTTTGGCTAATTGCGTGAGAATTTCCCGCGCTTTATCCGCGGCTTTCTTATATCCGGCAACGATCGTTGTCGGATGAATCTTGGTTTCTATGAGTTCCTCTGCATTCTTGAGCAATTCCCCGGCCAGTATTACTGCCGAGGTCGTCCCATCACCGACTTCTTGATCCTGCGTCTTCGAAATTTCCACCATCAGTTTAGCTGTAGGGTGCTGAACTTCGATCTCCTGCAGAATCGTTGCGCCATCATTGGTTATCGTTACGTCACCCAACGAATCCACTAGCATCTTATCCATGCCACGTGGTCCGAGGGTGGTGCGCACTGCGTCTGCGATAATTTTGGCTGCTGCTATGTTATTTTTCTGCGCATCTTTTCCACGGGACCGTTCCGTCCCTTCTCTCAAAATTAAGACAGGAGTTCCACTTAACTGCATTTTTTTTCACCTAAATTCTTCTTTTCGTTTTGATACTTTCCATTATTCATTTTTAATCGATTATTTTCTCTGAAATTCAATTTTTTTATTGGTTTTTTTCAATTGATTTGCTTTGATACTTTTTTAAATGACTTGTTTAGTCTATTTGTTAAGTTTATTTATCTAGAGGATATATTGCTGAATATAAAAAATTTTTGCACATTCTTTACTATAAATGTCGAAAAAAGACATTAATCAAATGTTAAATTTAAAAAATTCTTCAAATTTCTTATAATTTTATAAAAAATTTTGATATTTTTTAAAAATGTTAATACTTTTTATGCCACAGAATCATATCTTCGAAAAAATGATTGGTATGACCTTTTATAATGTGATTTCGCTTCATAAAGGGGCTCTTGGAATAATATAAAAGGGTTTTCAGTGTAAATTCATGGAATTGATTCTCGTACAGCAGCATAATTATCTATTTTCTTTCTCTTTGGAAGATGTCCTGTTCTTCGCAGAATTTCCTGTTCTTCGCAGTAGTCTTCCCATTCCAACTTTTTTACCTCTTCTGATTCCCACTCGTCTTCGCAGAATTCGCACAAATTTAATTCTACCCTTTTATTAGAAGTCATTGCAGTGAATATCATCACCCGCCCGCACTTTTCACAGGTTTCGAAGGTAGATGTATATTTCTCAAAACATGATGGGCATAACTCCACTTCTGATTTAAATGGTAAATCATCATTCTCGCGAATCATGACATTTTCACAATATTTGGAGGGGAAGATAATGGTGGCTAAATCCTTATAGAAAGAGTGTTTACATACAAAACAAATTACTTTAGACCTTTTTTTTCGTCCCATTAATTTTAATTTATCATTCCGACTATTTAAAGTTTCAATCTCAGAAAAAAATCAATATAAAGAAAAGAAAGAAAGAAGAAAAAAAAAAGAAAAACCAATTTTGAAAACTAAAAACAATTACGTTTCTAAATCAAAATTCGCGGTATCTCATAGGAGCATTTCTGGAAAGCAATTCTATTATTAAATAATTTTATCGAAAATTATTCTCAAGGTCGAAAGACCTTTTCTTTTTCGTAAGATAAATGAGTGTTATCAAACTCGCGCATACACTTATGATTTCAAACCCAGGAATTTCTCCGGGCTCCTCCGGTTCAGGGGGAATGGCCACCGTGACCTTTTCGCAATTGGACAGTGAACTGTTTGCCAAGACCATCCCTGCCACGATCGCGTAATAGTAAGTCCCGTTGATCGTGAGGGTGTCGGTATATTGGCTTTCGGTAACGATATATTTCGGTGTCAGCCCTGTTACTGAGGTAAAATTCGAGAGTTCTCGATAGATATAATACCAATTCGCATCAATTACATCGCTCCAGTTTAATAAAATGATGCCATCCTCATCCAGATTAGGTATGATAAGATCTAAAATCGGTGGGTTAGGTTTATGAACGAATCTAATCAGTGCTAAATCAACGCCTCCCCTCCCGAAGCTTGAAGTTTCTCCACAGCTGTAAAAGGAACCGAAGGTATCGATCGCTATACCAGAACCACTATCGTCGTACACACCGCCCCAAGTAATATTCCAAAGTTTCGTTCCATTAGGGGCAAATTTAACTAGTGCGAAATCACCACCTCCCGCCCCAAAACTGTAAGTTTGCCCTATAC
>CAYGYC010000221.1:0-7779 GCA_964353755.1 uncultured archaeon
CTAAAGACAAAGAAACAAAGTAAACCTTTTTTCTAATTTTTTTACTTTTTATTCATTCTTATAATTTTATGTCCATTTTACCACTAGGTAAGAATTTTCCTATCCAAATCATGGAAATTTCGTAACTTTATTACTTTGGGTTATTTTTTTATTGATCGAGAGAATATAATGTATAAGGTGGATAAATTTGAATTTCCGTGGAAGGCACATTATATCAATAAAACAATTTACGAAAGAAGAGCTGGAGTATATAATTCAAGTAGCGAATAAAATGGAGAAGTATTATAAAGCAGGTTCTGATCTATTAAAGGGTAAGATTTTAGCAACGCTTTTCTTTGAACCCTCCACGAGAACCCGGCTAAGTTTTACCACGGCGATGTATAAATTAGGGGGGCAAGTGATTTCTCTTTCAAACCCAGAAATGTCTTCTATTGCTAAAGGAGAGAATTTGAGCGATACTATTTCAGTGGTGCAACATTATGCCGATATCATAGTACTTCGCCATGAATTAGAGGGTTCCGCACAATTAATGTCGGAAATTAGTAAAGTTCCAATCATTGATGGGGGTAGCGGAACAAAAGAACATACGACCCAAGCGATGTTAGATCTTTTAACGATTAAAAAGGAAATGGGAAAAATCGATGGGCTTAAGATTGCCTTATGCGGCGACCTGAAATACGGACGCACTGTGAAATCACTAGCTTATGCCCTATCTCACTATGAGGTGGAACTTTATTTTGTATCTCCTCCTTCTTTGCGTATGCGGAATGAAGTAATTTCCGATTTAAAGAAACTTAATATGTCAATAACGGAATGTGATGATTTAACAACGGTAATCAATGAATTGGATGTGTTATATGCCACTCGTATCCAGAAAGAACGATTCCCTGACCCCGCAGAATATACTAAGGTAAAAGGAACTTATCGGATTACTTTGGACATGTTAAATAGCGTTAAGGATAACTTTATCATTCTTCATCCTTTGCCACGGGTGGATGAAATTGATTATGAGATTGATCATACCAAGCATGCAAAATATTTTCAACAAACCTACTACGGCGTACTTCTCCGCATGGCTCTGCTGGCGCTCGTGCTAGGTATGCCTGTTTAAAAGTGATATAATAACTGGGAGTAATAAAAATGGACGGCAAAAAAAATGTAGATGCTGAAACGGATTTAGAAAAATCATTACGGGTGGGTAAAATTAAAAATGGAACGGTTATTGACCATATTTCCCCCGGAAATGCGCTCAATGTTCTTAAAATTGTGGGGATAACTGGGAAGGAAGGCATGATCATTTCTATTGCAATGAATGTTCCATCGTCCAAATGTCGAACCAAAGATGTAGTTAAGATTGAAAATAAAGAATTGGCTCCTGAGGAAATAAACCGCATCGCCTTAATCGCTCCTTATGCCACCATCAACATCATCCGTGATTACAATGTGGTTCAAAAATTCAAGGTTAGGCTTGAGGAGAAAATTAAAGGCGTGATAAAGTGCATCAACCCGAAATGCATCACAAATAGTAATGAACCGGTAAAATCCCTTTTTAAAATTGAATCGACAAATCCAATCATGCTACGCTGTTATTATTGCGAATGGATTATGGATTATAATGATATTACCCGCAGCTTTTAACCTTTCTGAAGAAAAAAAGGAAAAAGATTAGAAGAGACGTCTTCAAGAATACCTTTTTTTAATTTATTTTTCTGCGAGTAGAGTATTCTGAATTCCCCACTACCCAGCGCGGACCAGTGCACTTTTTAACCATTGGTAACCTATATCGAAGGTAGAACCATCGCCGCCTAAGGCAATCACATAGGGGATCTCTCCTTGATATTTACCCTTAGCTTTAAGTATACGGTATGCCGTGGCAATAGAATCTGCTATAGTTGCGGCAGTTTCAAATAGATGATGGATCCATGGAACCTTCCACGATCCAAGATTATCTTTTGATGTCGAAACTTCCATGCAGCTTGTCGCATTAGTATAAATTACATTTTTACCCCCGACCATCTGAGCTCCTACAGCAACCTGCGTGATGATTTGTCCTTCACCGCACCCTAAACATAATCCATGCCCACCGGCAATATGTTCTTGATTTGGGAAGTTTTTCAGTTTACCGCTATAAACTTCCAATTCAGCTTCGCCTGTAAATTTCTCTGACAAATCAATTATATTCTGGTTATGAGTTGAAATGCTTTCATAGATTGTTTCAAGATTCGCTTCTAGTTTTTGGGGTTTTACGAGATGGCTAAATTTACCCATCATAGAAATGAATTCAAAAAGTTTCTCTTTATCGGTTTTGATCTTCCTATTCAACGTATAGTGGGGGCGTCCGTCCTTTACACGAATAGAATAGAGAGGAAAATAACCGGATTCCGTGGCAAGTTTCGAGATATTTACCGTCTGATTTTCGGGATGGCGCCAGCCCCGCATGCATGAAGAAAGAACATGAATAAAGCCACAGCCGGGGGTCTTAAGGGCATCGATAACTTTTCCGATTAAGTCAAGAGGATATGCAGGATTTGCTGTGGCGAAGAAACCATTTTTGACTCCTAAGAAAGCAAATGAATTCAAAATGTCTTCCTTAATACCAATCTTTCCTTTGATTAATTTTCCACCAGGGGCGGTCGTTGTCGAGGCAAAAGGCGGTGTAGACCCCGAAGATTGTATACCAGTATTCATGAATGCTTCATTATCATAATTAATATACAAGAAATAGTTATGAGTTTCCAGTTTAAGTAAATCTTCTATTTTAATCAGTTTAGATTTAGCCAGCCCGCTCATTTTGACACCTCCATAACATTAGGATCCCATACTTTATTGAACTTCTCGCGCACCCCTATAAATTCATAGAATTGCGTTGGGATCCCGCTCAATTGGCCCATTTTGCGTTTGATAAGATCAAATTCATCTCGGGTCACGTCTCTTCCGCCTTCCCCAGCAATAAAATCTTTGATAGGTATCCTCAGGGGATATAGCGCGGCAAGAACGCTTGAACCCACTTGAGCCATCGGTGCACCTGGCGCATCCAGTTTTTCAAGGACCGCAATTTTCTCTATCCCTAGATCTTGCACTAGTTTTCGTAGTTCAAGGGTTGGAAATGGCCTATAGACCCTTAACTTAATGAGTCCAATATCCGGATTCTTTTTCTGCCAAGATGCGATGTTTCCACACATAGAACCCATCGTTATGATGGCCGTCTTAACTTTATCACAGTTTATAGGCTCGATTTGTTTATAAATCCTGCCGGTCTCCTTTCCGAATATTTTAAAGGCGTCCTCGATTTTGGGTGGCACGGTTTTCTTCGCAAGATCGAGTGAGAGCCGTTGTTCCATTAATTGTTCTGGCGTGACCACTGTTCCCCACATTCCTGGTTTTTCAGGCGTAATAATAGACCGTTTCACGGGTGGAGTTAGTTTCCGGACCTGGCTATCAGCAAGTGCAGTGAATTTATGGACAGCATGAGATATAATGAACCCATCATGCACAAACATGGTGGGAAACAGCGTTTTTTCCGCTATCATTACCGAGATAATGGCATTATCATAAGTTTCTTGGACATTTTCCGCAACAAGAACATTCCAGCCTACATCTGCAATAGTAAATTCCCAGGCATTCCAGATATTCAAATTGGGTGCATTAAACGCCCGCGCAGAGATGAGCATCGTTATCGGGAGACGCCATCCTGATGCTATGGGAAGTGCTTCTATCATTAACAAATAACCTTGAGAGGCAGTTGCCGAGAAAACTCGAGCACCAGCTGCGCATGCACCTGTACAGTACGTCATTGCCGCATGTTCCGATTCTACATTTACAAATGCTGCATGCAACCTGCCATAATGAACCACATCTGAGAGTCCCTCAACGCTTTGTGTTTGCGGCGTAATCGGGAAAGCACAGATTACATCCGGATCTGTTTGAGTTACAGCACCGGCAACTGCATAATTGCCGGTCATGGCTAACTCTATTGGTTCCTTAATTTCTTTAAAAAATGGTTCCATTGGTTCGATACTCATTTAAAATACCTCTTCTCCTTTTAATTTAGCTGTACGAGCTTTAATTCCATCCTTTCCAGGACATACTTCGCAACACAATCTACAACCCTTGCAATGCATGGCATCTGTGCCTACCACATCCCATTCTCCATTCGCCTGTTGCTCCCGTATAATGGCCATATCGGGACAGGCAAAATAACAGTTTTGACATTGGATACAATGGCTCGGATCAAAGGAAATGTCATAGGCGCCCCATGATCCGGTATTGACCTTTAATGACGCCCCTGGAGTATACCATACTGCGCCGATTTCATAATCTTTTGCGCCGCCATAATTTAGTTCGAGATGATTCCATAACGGTTTCTCGGCTTTCTTAGGATCGTAGGGAATATCAACCTTATAGATTTGGACTTTATCATAAACCGCTTTTATCAGGTCGACATTTTTCTTGATCAGGTCTCCACGAAACTGTTGCTTAATAGCTTTTTCCAAGTCTTCTAACGTGAATAAGCCAGAAACCTTGACGAGAGCTCCTAAGATTGCCGTATTCGTTATGGGTCGCCCCAACTTATCAATAGCTAGCCCCGTTGCATCAACCAAAGCATAATTCACATCAGTCCGTCCCGTAAATTTACGAATGGTTTCAACATTTTTAACTGTATTTATAATGACCCACCCACCAGAAGATAATCCGTCGGTCACACAAATGTCTCGGATTATTGAATCATCCAATACACACACATAGCGTGGGGTATAGACTTGCTCGTTAGATCGAATCGCACTTGGATCTGGAGAGACTTTCGCATAGGCTTCTGTCGGAGAACCCATGCGTTCAGCACCGAACTTTGGAAAACATTTTGCGGGACCATTATAGGCGTATACTACCAGTTGCGCTGCGGTAACACCGCCTTGTCCGCCTCGTGCATGAAATCTAATAGAGGTTAATTCATCTTTGCTACTGCTACTCAATTTAATCACTCAAAAAGAATAAATTTATGAAATTTATCCAATAATTTATTTTATCTATTAATTTATTTTATCCAATAATTTATTTTATCTATTTATCTATTAAAGAAAAAGAGGATTTAGAGTGATTAGAGGATTAATTCTGGATATGGATGGCACGCTATTAGATTCCCATGATACACATTTAGAAGCGTGGAAAAATCTTCTCAAAAACTATAATATTACAAAAACTGATTCTGAAATACTCTCTCATTTTGGCAAAACCACTGAGGATATTGCCAAAAATCTATTTCCCAAGGAGTATGATCCGGTCCGCATTGGTAGAGAAAAAGATGAGATTTTCCTCTCTCTCATTTCAAATATTCGTCTTTTTGCAGGGGTTTTTAAAGTCCTTTCGCGTCTAAAACAACAAAATTATCGGATTTGCATCGCTTCATCTAATCCAAGAAGAACGATTCAAGCGATTTGCACCAATTGTAAATTAAATGTTGATGCATTTGTAGGGATTGAGGATATTACTCATGGAAAACCAGCTCCGGATATGATTCTCGCCGCAGCTGCTCATCTAAAGATTCCAATTTCAGACTGTCTAACCGTGGGCGATAGTATTTATGATATTAAAGCCGCTCAAGCCGCTAACTGTAAAGTGGTGGCGGTTCTAACAGGTACGCAACCTCTTAAACTGCTAAAAAAAGAACGCCCCGATTTTATCTTGCCCTCCATTACTGAAATTGAATCCATTTTAAAAGCCCTTTCTTAGCATAATCTTTTTTAATTGCTCATACTCACACAAAATCCTAAAACATAATTTTTAAATAGCCCTATGATTTAGATTCACCAGATTCTAAGAGTTAAACTAAATAGAATATTCTGGGGCCGGTAGATCAGTCTGGAAGATCGCTAGCCTTGCAAGCTAGAGGCCGCGGGTCCAAATCCCGCCCGGTCCATATATCTTTTTAAAAAGTCTTGCATGATATTAACATACATGATATAAACTTCTTTTCTTTACCCCTAAAATTCCATACTAACATTCGGATAGTCCCGGGATGATATGAACGTTTATATTTTTAGTATAACCTTATTTTATTGAAATTTGGTACTCAAAAAATGGTTGGGTTGTAAATTTGGATAGGTCTGAAATTTGCAGCCAAAAAATGGTCGAATTATTTGATGTGAACGAATTCAGTAGATATGCTAAGACAGCACCATTAGTCCTCTATAATCCTCAATTTTTCCCTTCGCCTTTTCTGAATGAGAAAAAAATCAAATGTGTCGATTGTTATGCGGTGGGAGTAAAATTTCAAAAGGTGTCCATTATTCTAAAATATCAAGAATCTTGGAAGCATATAAATTGTCGGGAGAGTAGAGAACGGGGCAATCCCAAGGATAGGATAGATTCTTCGATGCGAACTTTTATCATTAAATTTAAGAATGAATTCCATGCAATCAAAGGGACCGTGGAGGGAGACAGACCCGATACACTCTGGAATGGGTTTTATTAAAACTTTGCTAGTATAAGAAATGGTGGGCCAGCCAGGATTCGAACCTGGGAGTTTGATCCAGCCAGAACACTGGTTAGAACTTCAAGCGTGTCAGGCTTGCATCATAGCCAACTAGATCACTGGCCCTACTAAATATAAAATGCCGTCCTAATTAGTTGGATAGCATATATGATTCTAGGTTTAAAATTTTTTCTTCATAAATATTAGGTATAAATAAAAAGAAAACAAAATTAGTTTATATCTTCGTGTGAAAAATGAGTTGATTAAATCGAAATAAGGAGTCAGTCAAATTGAAATGTCTGGTAACTGGCGGTGTTGGTTTTATTGGATTTCACTTATGCAAAGCACTTATTAAAGTGCACGATGTTACCGTCTTGGATAATTTTAATTCGTTTTATAATGTACGATTAAAGAATTTGAATGGTGAGGAATTAAACCAGTGTGGAGTGAAGATAATTAAGGCAGATATTTTGAATTATAATAAAGTCCGGGAGATTGTGAAAAATATGGATGTGATTTTTCACTTAGCAGCTCAACCAGGTATTCGATATAGTCTCGACCATCCGTTAGAAGTGTTTAAAATTAATGTGGAAGGCACAGTGAATCTTCTTCAAGCTATAAAAGAAGAGAAAGGGATCTCATTATTTCTTTATGCGAGTTCATCGAGTGTATATGGAAATTGTACGGAATTTCCAATAAAGGAAACTGCACCCACACATCCAATTTCCCCGTATGGTTTGAGCAAATTAGTGGGTGAAAAGTATGTAAAATTTTACAAGGAATTTTATAACCTCCCGACAACTATCTTGAGATTTTTCACAGTTACAGGAGCCCGTCAAAGACCCGATATGGGGCTCTATAAATTTATTTCCAACATATTATATAATAAACCCATTACAATTTTTGGGGACGGTTCTCAAACAAGAGACTGGAGTAACGTTCTAAATGTCGTAGAAGCATGTTTGAAGGCACTTGATAATCCAAATGGAATTGGTGAAACTTTTAATGTCGGACACGGAAAGAAAACAAGTGTTAATAAAATCATCGAAATTTTAGAGAATGCGATTGGCAAAAAAGCAGAAATTGTGTATGAGGAAAAAAATTTAGCAGATCCTCTGGATACCCAAGCAGATATTTCTAAAATCACAGCATTATTGAATTTTAAACCGATATATTCTCTACCTGAAGCTATTGAAAGTGAAATTGAATTTATTAAAAATCTCTCATCGATTTCTAAACCTTCTGATTAGTTATAAAAAGGTGATAACTATTATACAAGTCACCCCTTTATGCTAACCATCCATCTCACC
>CAYGYC010000222.1:0-7727 GCA_964353755.1 uncultured archaeon
ATTGGTCTTAGATCCCTTTTTAGGATCTGGGACTACATTAAAAATTTCGAGATTGCTTAAGCGGCGGGGAATTGGCTATGAAATCAATCCGAAGTACCGTGATCTTATTGCTTCCCGCATTGCTGAATCCTGGACCCCACCGTCTATCGAATCCCAGTATATCGTTATCGGTAATGATACGTTTTCAGAGATTTTTTCATTCATAGTCGACAACGCGATTGATGAATCCACGGGCTTTCGGCATGCGGTCGATAAAAACCTCCTCCTACAACTTAAAGTCAAAGTATTGAAATCGTTAGGGAAACAATTTTCTCCGTTCCTGAGTAAATCTTACCTAGAAAAGGTTCAATCGCGTATAATTCATGAGAAAAAAAGGAAAGAAAAAACATTATTCGATTTTATGTCGTAATTATAAACTAGGGGCGATTTTAGGGGAAAATTTGCTGGGAGCATTCTTAGCAATATCTGAGGGATCGAGGTTATATTGTGAAAACTGTTAGTTAACTAATTGGAAGGTTGATTCTAATATAGAAATTCATTCAGTCAAATTGAATTCTTTTTCAAATTCGACGGAAGACATAGAATACGCATCCCTTTTCTATTGATGAATCACTTATAAAGAACGATAGGGCGAATTAGGTTTTTAAGCTTTTTAGGAGGTGGAATTAGAAGTTAGCGATTTAAAGGGGACAATATATATTGAGGAAAAGGAGTGTATAATAAAAGTATTCTTTTATCTCAATTAATCTTTCATATTTCCCTACAAGAGGGGAAAGAAATCATTGGAAGAGCATCGTCTAGCCAGGTACGGGGACGAGGGCAACGCCCAAGGAGAAAGGAGACTGTTCGGAAGGGAAATAGGAGGAATAGACATATAGGTGAGATGGGTTATATACTACACTTGAACAAGAAACAAGTCTATATTGTTCAACGAAAGTATAACGATAAGAAGAGTATAAGTGTGGAATGAAATATGGAAAAGACAGATGTTGAATTATTGAAGGCGGACATAGAGAAGTTGAAGCTGGAGCAGAAGGAGAAGCTGACCCAAGGAGAGAAAGCAGCAAAGGCGCAGGTAAAGAAAGTGACAGAGGAGTTTTCAGCGAAGAAGCAGTCGATGGCAAGGGAGTTAGATGAAGTGAAAGCACGAGTGAAGAATGCATCGGAGACGGTAAAAGGGAGGAAAGCCGGATTAGAAAAGGCGAAATCCGATTTAAAAAACGCAGAGAACGAATCGAAAGAAGTGAATAAACAGTTAAAGGTTCTAGAAACTACGCAAAAAGCGGCAACAAAGGACTTTGAGACCCAGAAGAAGAACGCAGAAGCGCAGGGTGCGAAAGAAAAGAATGAGATTACTAAGACCTACGCAGGAAAAATCAGCGCTATAGAAAAGAATATTAAGGCACTGGAAACTGCAAAAGCAGCGACGCCCCCATAGACGAAAAAGCAAAGAAGAGAAATAGTAGATCTATTAAAAATCATATACGTATTTTTTTTTATTTCTACCGCCACAATTCCTTTAATTTGCGTGAGAATGGAACTGATAAGCTCTATATGTAGTAAATTCAATACTGAGTGATGCGTATGGAGCCAAAAGAGTTTTGGGAAGATAAAGATTGGGCGATGGATCATTATGGCGAATTACAGAAGCGGTATAAGGACAAATGGATAGCCATAGATGGCAAAAGAGTGGTCAGTCACGGAGAAACCCGCGGTGAAGTAAAGAAGCATGCCATGAAGATAACAGGTAAGAAATACGCGGTTCTTATTTATGTAGAAGGTGGAGCGGCTATCTATTAAAGTAAATCTTAGAATTATCGAGGAATTCGATTTTGAATTGATCAATAGGCTCCCAGATCTCGATGGATTAAGATAGATGTAAAAGTTGGTTGGATTAAAGGCAAAATTGTCGATAGAACAGGAAATACTACTCCTGAAACGAAATTCAGAGCCTTTCTATCATTGGTTGATACTATTCCATTCATAGTGGGATTTAAAGACCTTTGAGAAAAGTTCAAATTAACAATAGATTCAGTGGGTAAAATGGCATACTTGGAATTTTGAATCTTGTTCTTTTTTATTGCTTAATAGCTTTGATAATAGGATTGTGTACAAGTCTAAAGAGAAAAGGATTATTAAATTTACCCCGAGAACAGCTAAAGCTTTACCGCGAATAGATACCAAGGATATGCTATCGCCATTAAATTTCCTCTGGTTCTACAATACGTGGAGTTGCTTTTTCTACACTGGTTATTTTTACCCGCACAGTCCACTCTTTCTTAGGTGGCAATTGAACAATAATGTCAAATTCCACTAGTTCTTTTGGAATTTTACGTTCATTTTTGTCCTTAAGAAGCGATGATTCTTTTTTCTTCATTTCTAACTCGGTCATGAATTATCCCTTAGGACGCTATTTTCAATTGCAAAAATGAGTTTTAGATATAAAAATTTGTCAATCTTTGAATTAATTAATATTTATTAATAGAATAAATTTTAGGGAATGATTTCAATTCCAGCCGATATGCGAAAGAAATACAAAATTAAAGATGGCAATTTTATGTTGGTAAGAGAGGACGAAGATGGGACCATCAAAATAAGCGACCCATCTCTTCTGTACTTATTCAGAATATCAGCGACGGGGCTTATTTTTTTATAAGTAAAGAGGCTATAAAAATTTAGGAATTTCTTTAAACGAAAACGATTTTTCACTTCTTGATTTGATAAAAAAGTAATGACAAGTTTTTATATCAGATATAGCGATAAATGAATTG
Organism: uncultured archaeon; assembly: GCA_964353755.1. Taxonomy (GTDB): domain Archaea; phylum Asgardarchaeota; class Lokiarchaeia; order Helarchaeales; family HEL-GB-A; genus CAYGYC01. The sequence continues at coordinate 2,772 of CAYGYC010000222.1, forward strand.
TATAATTAAGAAAAGTCAGTATAATTTGATTGTGAATTAAAATGCGTAGGGAATTTCATTTAAAGAGATATAAGGAAGAAAGAGAAAGTATAAATATACTTAGGAATTCTCAAAAGGAAAAAGATCTAGCAAGTATTACAACAATAGCGCATTGGGCCTCCTTTCATTTAATTTCTTCATTGATCGATGGATTGGAAATTTCCGCGAATTTAAAGCATCGAAATCATCGTTCAATAAAAAACATACTAAATCATGGGGAGATAAAGGCAATTTTAAAGGAAAATGCAGAAGAAATTTTAGATATTTATGTTCAAATTGAACGTGATTATATGAATCCTTTTCAATATGGACGAGCTTATGACGAGAACAGTATAAATGAATTGGTGCAGCTATTAGACAATTTATGGGAACGTATCTTGCCCCATTTGGAGGGAGTCGCATGAAAATACCTGGAATAAGAATGAAAAAAATCATTGAATTGTTGAAGGGGTTTGGACAAGAGAATAGGCAAATGATTAAATCAATGTATCTCTTCGGGAGTATAGTGAGGGGCGATTATACGAGTGATAGCGATTTAGATATTTTAATTATTGTTGAAGAGGGGAATAAGAAGGGAGTTCGTAAGCTACTAGATAACTCAAATACCTTTAAGGAGGCTAATACTCTTTTTTCAAAAAAATTTATAGAAGGCATTAATCCGATAATTGATACGATTCAGGGGATCACTGAAAATTTTGATACGTTGCATGAAACCATTATCAGAGAAGGGGTTTTAATTTTTGGCGAAAAAATCGAAAAGCTGTTACAGGAAACTATAATAAAAGAACCTGAAAAAATAGAATTAAGGGAATTAATAAAGGAAATCAAACAAGCCTTTTATTAAAAAGAGAGTGTTAAGACATCAATTCGCCATTTACAAATAGTTCCCTATGAATTTTAGGACCCTATGTTCTATCAGGAAAGGGAGAGATTATCTTTTTAAAAGCATTTTCACTTTGTTTCACGAGATCAAAATGTATCTTCATTGATTTGTTTTTAATGCAGCTTCAAACCCATTTCAAATAGAAAAGAGTTCTAGGTATTTTTGCGGGTTAGAAGGATTCTAATCATAAATGGAAAGATTAAATTAGATGGACGAGTATCGTCTAAAAGAAGTGCGCTATGAGGTTTATGGTAATGCATTCGAGAATGAAGTAAAAGAAGGTGTGTATGATGGATGCGCAGTTTGATGTGATAGTGATTGGGACAGGCATTGGAGGGGCGGCGTGTGCGGCCCTATTGGCAACAGCAGGGTTAAAGACGTTAGTGTTGGAAAAGAATGAGCGAGTGGGGGGCATGAGTTCGTCCTATGAGAAGGAAGGGTTTATTATTGATGCTGCGATTCATGTCTTTTCCTCTGGGATTCGAGGGCGGTTTGGGAAAATCATGAAGCGGATCGGAGTGGATACGCTGAAGTTTGTCAATATTACAGATCGGTTAGGGCTTCGGGCGTTAGGGCAGAAGGGCTATACGCGGATGTCGTTTAACACGGAGACGCTCGACAAGCCGGGGGGTCCGACTTTGAAAGATCCGCAGCAAGTGGATTTAGGGGGCATGGGGTTTCGAGGGGACGATATGAAAGCCTTGTTGCGTATCATGGGGAATTTGCTCCAAGCAGGGAAGAAGAGATTGAACGAGATGCATGAGACCAAATTGACCTTTGAGGAGTATTTGAAGCAGTTCGCCCCGACTGGCGGCGTGAAATCTTTACTCACGTTTCTAACGGGGGGCATGTTTGGGTTACCGCCGAAGGTTGCCAGCGCGCCGGAATTAATCCAAGGGCTCCAGGAGTGGGTGCTCGCGAATGATTTATCCTATCCGATTGGAGGCGCCATTGCCGTCCCCAAGGCATTTCTCGAGGGGGTGACGAACAATGGGGGCGAGGTGCGGTTGAACGCCAAAGTGTCCAAAATTATTGTCGAGGATGGAAAAGCCATTGGAGTGATGGTCAATAAAGAACCGCTCTATTCGAAACTGGTCGTCTCAAACGTGGGAATGAAACCGACGGTCCAGTCCTTAGTAGGGCCTAAATATTTTGATCCCGCGTATGTGGAGAAAGTCAAAGGGCTGGTCCCGTCCTATTCCGCCATCACATTCAAATTTGCGTTGAGGGAGCCAATTATCGATCATTATGTTTTTGTCAATTTATATCATGGGGATCTCAGTGTCTTTGGGGAAGGGGAGCGGAAGCGGGAGGGACCGAAACCGACGGGGTTTATGACCATGATACCGTCCAATGCCGACCCCGGGGTTGCTCCGCCGGGGCATCAATTGGTCATTTTCGGCACCTTAGCGCCCACCCACGAGATGAACTGGAAGGAATTCATGGACCATTATTATCAAGATATTCTCAAGTTCTACCCAGATATCGAGAAGAAGACGCTTTTTATGGACACAACTACGCCCCTCGATTTACAGATGCTGTCAGGCAAAGCGTTTGGACCCATTGAAACCACCGCCTTAACGCCGGACCAGTCCGGACCCTATCGAATCTCCTCAGAATTGCCGATTGAAAACTTATATGTGGTAGGGGATACGGCAGGCACAGAAACGCACGGCATAGGCACCCAGCTCGCAGCGGATAGTGGCATAAAATGTGCCGATATAATTATCAAGAAATACAAGTCCTAAAACAAGACGGGAAAGTTAAAAAACTAATCAGAGGAGAGGAATCGCTTCAGGCGTTTCTCCTTGGTGTCTAACTTTTTCTTTAATTCTTCACTCTTGTGACCTAGAAGCAGGAATAACGTATCGAGGAATTTATTTTTGAGTTCGAGCTGTTCTAAAAGGACTTCCATATCAATCTTATTTTCCGCTTTTTCTAACAGTTCTTCGAGTTGCTCCGCTTTTTTAACCATTTTCAGGATGGAGATGCGAATGAAGGTTTCGATTTCGCTTTCCGTTTTCATCGTTTTAATTTTATCAAGGAGCGTTTGCGCAAAGATGTATTCGTGATAAAAGTTTTCAAATTTGCCAAGATCAAGGTGAAAGATGGGCAGTTTCAGGAGCGATTCAAAAAGGGGGAGCTTCTGTTTCCAAAGGTGATCTTCGATGACCAGAATATCAAACGCGGGAATAACGGAGGTTTCGGCATGGATCGGTTCGATATTGAGGATTTTATGCGGAATGAGTGGTGTAAGCGAATTACACACGGTCATTACCGATTTTAAATCTTTTCCGACGATGATTATCGGGAGATTGCAGATGACACAGTGCAATAGTTTCGCTAAATTATCCGCTTTCATAATTTTTAAGATGGATTGTACGGGCAACTTTTCCACGGGTTTTTGGAGCTGGCGATCGATATTTTTAATATCCTGATAGAGTCGCATGAGTTCGACGGTGCTGACCGAAGGATTTTGACTTCGTAACGCGGGAACGATCTGCTTGATTCTCGTTTCAAGATAGAGCGAATTATCGTACAGCAAACACTCGTCTTTTTTATCGACAAGAATTGAAATAGCCGCGGGGCGCGTGCCGCCACGTGCCTTACTACTGGGAATAACGAAATAATAAATGAACATGGAGAGATCGGCAAGCGACAACGCAATGATCGCTTTCCCCTCGGTGGACTTTTGATAATCGCCAAAAAAGGATGCGGTGAGGGATTGGACTGCCAAATTCATAATGAGTTCTTCTTTCGCCGTGGGCGGTAAGTAAAAACTCGGCATGGGTCCAAATTCATCATCAAAGATCGAATAGATCAGGATTTTTTGGATTTTTTGGCTCATAGCGACGGTCTCAGGATTTAAAATTTTTTTGATTAATTCTATTATTCTCCTTCCCGTTTTAAAAAAGATACTGCCTAAAAAATTATAGACCATTTTTCGAGCTATAAAATACTTTTAGTATGTGAGAGAGGGCTTTTCTTATTGCATTGAAATTTTATTTTTTTAAATAAAAGGTGCGGAATATAGGATTATTGGTGCTATTATCATGTAAATACTTTGTTATTCGGGGAACCATACATTGCATTTTACACAGGAATGTGCCGTGTCCTCATTTTCTGCCCCACAAAAGGGACATAATTTCATATGAAGAGGTAAAGGCGCCCTTTCGAGATCAACATTGATTTCTTCAGTAATTTTTTTATAGAGCACAGATTTCTCAGTTTTTTTATCAGGTTCTTGGAGGAATATTTCAGTACCAAAAGCCGGACTGGTAATTTCTGCTTTTTTCCGTGCTAAACCCTTTCGAATTTTTCGCTTTGGGTGAGAGTCGCCGGAAAATTTGTAATAGATATAATACCCTATCGCACCCCAGCCATGAATGGATATAATCAGCCAGAACCAATTACTGGAATCTGTCCACCATTGGGGTTGATCTATGAGATCACCGATAAAAAGCCCCGTAATGATAATGAACACCATCATCCCTGTACACAAGACCCTTTCGTCCGAGGGACCAACCTGATAGGTAACTCGGTTTTCTGAAGAAGATTTAGAAGACCGAATAATCTCATCGCGCCTCTCATTCCTGATTATTTTATAAACCCTTCTTTATATTTTTACTATTTAGTTAATTAAATAGTATGAATTTGTACTTTTAGATGAATATTTTCTATTCTATTAAATTACATTGGATTTTCAATCTTATGAATTAAGGTGGTAATTTGGTCGGCAAGGGATTCATTCCGAAGCACCTTGGAAATGCGTTTGATGCCCTCCAGTTTATGGATTAAATCATCGAAAGAGCGACGGAGATCGCCGGAATAGACTTGTAACGCAAAGTGCCGTTCCATGCCAAGGCTAATTTATTTAGACATTAATTCTTTAATGATTGGTCAATCAATTAATTTTAGATTTATTTTTTTTAATTCTAATATGAAACTATGTTAGGTGATATACCAAAAATTGCACCATCGTAAGTTATAGGAGTATGTAAAAATTTTACACTATAGATTGGTGTGGTATGGAG
>CAYGYC010000223.1:0-7689 GCA_964353755.1 uncultured archaeon
AGAAATCATGTTAGATAATGGCATATAAAAATCCTTTTAAAATCCTTTTAAAATTTTTTAAAAAAAAGCCAAAAAGCAGGGGCGGCAGAAGGATTATCAGAACATAAAAAAATTGACCACGGCGCAGAATATAAAAATTATGGAAGATATAGAATTCTGAGATTATGAGAAACTAACCCATAAATTTATTCAGAAGATTCTTTATCTTTTTTACGGTATTTTTGGGTAAGTGTCCTATTGTCTTACGGATGAGTCTATGGTCAATCGCAATTAATTTTGTAACCTTAACAATAGAGGGCATAGGAAGACCCCCAAATTTTTATTCAGAATCTGAAAGTAAAAATTCTTCTTCACCGAGTTTAGCAGGAATATGCGAAGTAATAGCGACTACAATCACATCGCTACGGTTATCATTATACCAATTAGAAGAAATAATTAATGCGGGTCTCTGTTTGGTTGTGGATAGGTCTGTGAATGGAAAAGGAAGTAAGACTATATCACCACATTTATAAGGAGTCATAGATGGAATCATCAGGATTATCCCAGAATTTATATGAAGGTTCGGCTAAACCTAGTAGAATTACATCTTCAGCAGATAGATAGAGTAATACGCCTATGTCAACTACGATGGAACCTTTTATCGCGTTCATATTCGAGTTGCCTCAATTCTTTTAAATATTTTTTTCTTTCCCCTGGTTTGAGAATTCCAAAAAAGGGTTCGATATTTTTTAAAAATTGTGCTTTATCAACTTTTGGTTCCTGTAAATCTAATAAATACTGAATAGCTTCATTAAATGAAGCTCTTCTTCCCAATTCTTTCTCTATTTTAGAGATGATTTGAAGTAGTCGTTGTTGAACTTCTGTGGATATTTGAATCGTTATAGACATCCATCTTCACCTCTAACTAATTAAAGATGTTATAAAGTCAACGGAAATTTTTAAGTTATCAGGTTACTCGAATTTTAAATTATGACTGAATTATAAAGTTCTGCCTAAGGGGTTTGTTCAATTTCTTGTAAAATAGCGGGGATGGATTGTGAATTTGGATTCCAGAGCCAGGATACGTTGATTTTAAAGCCCGAGATAACTTTTGAGCACACCCAAGCATCCTTATAATAACTTTCTGAAGAAGCTGACTCATGCAATATAACGCATTTTTTTTCTGGATCAATCAACCAGACTTCTTTTACTCCAAATTTTAGATATTGAGGCAATTTCTTTTCTACATCATCCTCACGCGTTGTTTTAGATAATATTTCGAAGACAACAGAGGGCGGTCCGGTGAGATAGGCGTCTCTCAACTTTTTCTGATCTTCAAAGGTCAGGAACATTAAATCGGGCTCAGGCGCCCATTTTTCTGAGAGTTTTATCACAAAGCGTGATCCGACGGGTACGCCTAGCGAATGGGCAGTACCATAAAATCTTAAAATCGTATCAAGAAATGAAAAAATAGATTCATGCAAAAAAGAGGCTGGTGAGTGAATAACAAGCACCCCATCCAATAATTCACAAGAAATATCTTCGGTTGCAAAACTTAATAGCATTTTAAAGGAAGCTTCTGGAATGTAGATAGAATACGGCTCAAGTAAGGGTTTATCATTGATAGTAATTACCATAAGAAATCACGTTTCTTAGTGTATTAAGCGCTATTAATATTTAAATTTTTTAGTTTTGAATGAAAGGTCGGTTGAATCAAGTTTGAATATGGTATCAATAAATAAAAACTAGTCCATATAATAGTTTGAGTAGAATTAAGATAACTGAATAAAATTAGGTAATTAAGATTTTTTTCCATTGAATTTGGAGTTTTAGGCGATTAATCCTGAGGCTTAATTGAACGCTTATTTTTTATTTTTCCTTTCTTTTCAAGTTTGTTAAGTATAGATTTCACTTTCTCGAGTCCCACGGCTTCTATTACTTTCTCGGGTCCCACGGCCTCTATCACTTTCGCGAGTCCTACGGCTTCTATCACTTTCGCGAGTCCTACGGCTTCTATCACTTTCGCGAGTCCTACGGCTTCTATCACTTTCGCGGTTCCTAATTCTTCCACCGCACTCCTGATATTCTTCTGGATTTCCTCAAAGGATATTTGCTCTTCTATTGCCAACTTTTTCATCCCTTCAGGATATAAAAGATACGCTATACTTAAATATTTTTGCAAAGACTTTTCGCGGACGATTTTCTTCAGCGCCAGTGCTAACCTTTTTTTAGAAGAAAATAATAAAAAGGGCATGTTGTCGACTTTAATTTCTAGTTGATCGATAACGATGATATAAATAGGAAAATAGAATTTAAACAAGTATATCCCCTCCTCTTCTTGGATTAAATTCAATTCGGTAAAATATCTCGGCATATTAGGGATAATATACCATCCCGTTATTTTTTTCATTTCAAGCACCCCAAAACTCTTATTCTCACAATATAATCCAATGTATCCGATTAATTTAGAAAGATCGGATTTTGCTATCGAATCTCGGGCACTCTTAAATTCAAGAACATTAATATCGCTTAGACGATTTACAAAGGGTTGTAAAACCGGAATTTTGGGAGCTTGGTCAGGACGTATGATGACCAGATCAACACTTAAAGGTAATTTGCCAACTGGAACATTACTTTGCACCTCAAATCCGGAGAGTTCTTCTTTCAAAATTTGTTTAAAAAATGTATCCCAAGCCACATTTGAACTTCCTCAAAGTGGGATCAAAGTGGGATCATAAATAAAAATAAGTGATTAAGATTTTTTTTCTTTTTGTTGTTTCTGCCGCATTTTCTCCATCATGTGCATACCCGCCGAAAAGAAGGCCTGAATATCGGCATCGCTGATACCCGCGTCTTTGAGCATTTTTACCGCGAGGTCTTGCCGCCCTTCGCCCGCAAACCCCATAATTTGCCCCATTTTAAGCATATCGATTTTGGTCGTCACTTTCATCATAATGGCCCGGTCGGCGGGGTCGAGGTCTTTGAACATTTTATCACGCATTTCGGCGCTCTTTTTATGAATAACGCCAGAAAATCCACCCGCACTTTCTGTGAGGGACCCGCCAAAGATGCGAAAGGCGAGGTAAAACAAGAGTATGCCAAATAATCCCAGGATCGCAATATCGAGCAGATAGCCTAGGAAAAGATTCCCCCCAAAGAATAAATTCCCGGTGCCGGCAGTCCCCACTTCACCGCCGAGCCAGACGCGGATGGAATCCGCCATCCAAGTGGTAGGATTGCAGAGGAGAGCATATTGTGCGGTGCCACCGAATGCATCAATGGGAATTATGGCTCCGGAAACGAAGATTAGTGGCATGTTGATTAAATTATTCCAGAGAAAAGTGTTGGTCATATCGGTTTTAGCCGCTATGACTAAGCCAATGCAGCCGTAGACTAGCGCACCGAAAAACATGGTAATGGCAAGGGGAATTATGGAGAGCAGACATCCAGCCCAGCCCAGCCCCCAGTCATAGGGGAACAATCCCGTGAATAATCCGACTATAATAACTATTGCCGCCATAAAACAAGATTTAATTGCACCGGCGATAAGGAAACCCAATACAAGATTCCGTCGTTTAACAGGGGCCACAGCGTAGATATCTTCGAATCCCATCATTTTATCGAACATAATGGGCATGCCGGTCATCATTATCCCACTCATAACGAATACCATACAAATAATTCCAGCGCCTAAATAGTTCATTATATCAAAGCCAGAACCACCGCCTAGGCCCGCAAAGCCGGGACGCAAAAAAAGCATGAAAATAATAGGCATGATTAAGGAGGATATTATTTGCTGTTTCGCCCGGAAATATTTGACCAATTCTCGTCTAACAATTCCTTTAATAGCTTCCAAATCGAATATAATCATCTATAAGCCTCCTATTATAAACTCCTCATGCGTTTAGAAATTTGGGATTTGATGAAGCCCATGACATCGCCCGCGTCTTCATCACGCAGGACTTTTCCCGTATAGTAAATAAATACATCCTCGAGGGAAGGGGCCCGCATGCGCACTTGTTGGATTTCAATGTTGCTTTCGGTAGCAATTTTGAAGACCTTCGGCAGAGCCGTGTCGGTATTTTGAACCTCAATTCCGATGGTCCCATCTCCCAATTGATTCAATTTTTCAATGAATCGATTACCTTGGTCTTCTTGTCCCCCTTGTTGAAGCCGTTTCATGGCGCGGGTTAATTTGGAAGGTTCGATATCGATTTCAATGATTTGCCCCCCAATCTTCCTTTTCAAATTATCGGGGGTATCCAGAGCGACAATACGACCGCGGTCAATGATTCCCACTCGGTTGCAGAGTTTATCGGCTTCTTCCATATAATGGGTGGACATGAAGATAGCAAATCGTTGTTGCCCTTTTTTCTTCTGCAGTCTGCTGACATGCTCCCAGATATTTTTCCGGGACACAGGATCGAGTCCCAAAGAGGGTTCATCGAGAAAGAGAAGTTGGGGTTCCACGAGAAGCCCCCGGGCAATCTCAAGTCGGCGGCGCATGCCGCCTGAATAGGTATCAACTATACCATCGGCACGCTGTCCTAATTGGACGAGCTTGAGCATTTCTTCAATGCGCTCATCCCGTGCTTTTCCTTTCAATCCGTATAACGCGGCTTGAAACTGTAAATTTTCATAACCTGTTAATCGTCCATCCACGGTAATATCTTGGGGCACATAACCAATGATTTTCCGGACTTGTTCCGCTTCTGTCAGGATATCATAGCCACCCACTTTCGCCTGTCCGCCAGTAGGGCGGAAGAGGGTGCAAAGCATTTTGATGGTAGTGGATTTGCCAGCCCCATTTGGTCCTAAAAAGCCGAATATCTCACCGCTTTTTATTTCGAAATTAATATTATCTACGGCAACAACATCGCCAAAAGCTTTGGTTAGATTAATGGCTTCAACAATACTTGAATTTTCCATCAACGGAGTTACCTTCATTCATTTGAACAAAATATTTTTATAAACGGTCTGAGCTCATTTACGTGAACTGATCAGTGATGATCAATGAAAGCTTATAAATTTTTTTCAATTAAACTAAAGTGTAAGTTGTTGAATGATGGTGCATCTAAAGATTAAAAAAAGTAACGAACCAAAGTTAGAAATTTTAAAAGCAATTATAGAACAACATCCTTTTGGATACACGCTCATGGAGCTTTATACAAAATTCAAAGAAATGCATGGAATTGGGAGTAGAAATACTCTAAGGAAATATTTAGGAATTTTACTGAAAAAGGGAGAAGTGGAAGTCGAAGTTATCGGTACCTATCGTATTTTTCGGGCAAAAAATCGATTCAATATGCAGCAACTCTTTAAAACCTATCCACCTCTTGAACTTTTCTCCCTGAATTTTCTTACGGCGCTGACGACAATCTTAAAGAGTGAGATGCCTGAAAAGGGAAAATTGCTCGGGCAAGAAATGGCGAAAAGTTTTCCTCTCCTAGAATCGAAAGTCATCCAGCAATTTAAAAAGGTGCGAGATTTCCTAGAAATCATTCCGTTTAGACAGTTCATCGAAAAATTGAGCGAAAAAACACAGATAGAAACGCATTCTGATATTAAATTAACGATTGGAGAGAACGAAGCCGCTTTACATTTTAAAAATACGAAACCTCTACAAGTCCGTGCTTGGATTCTCTATTACATGCTCGCGGGAATGATAGAATTCCATTTGAATGATATATTTAATCAAAATGTCAGGGTTAATGTCGATAAGATTGATGTTAATGAATGCATCATTAAGATACGGAAGGAAACGTTCAGTTCCTAAGTCCCCTTCAGTTTTAACGGATATATTAAGGCTCCATAAATCCCAAAGATAACTCCTGAGCTCTTCTCCCTAATTGTGAGATCATGTTTTTAAAATGGGCTTTATAAAATAACAATCATGCTGGCAAAATATATCGTTCCGCCGTTAGTTATCTTAACAATTGTATTCTGGATACTGGCAATTCTGTTCCCGTTGAATGCGGCAACCTTTTTGCTATTGCGTAACATTTTCTTGGTGGTATTAATAATTTATAGCAGCATTTTAATCGGCATGCTTTTGATGTTGCTCACCCAATACCAGAGCATCGAATATACCCCATTGAAGAAAGAACGATTCGAATTGATGCTCTCTGATGGCGTGAAACTCCACGGCGCCATCCTCTCAGCAGAATCGGATACCTCAAAGCCCGTGGTCTTAGCGTGCCACGGGTGGAATGGTCGGATGGAACAGCTTGATCAGATCACCTATCCGTTGGTTGTACAAGGATACACCGTGGTTTGTTACAATCACCGGGGGCATGGGAGAAAACCATTCAAGAGTGGCGGCAATAAAGGCGAAGTTGATAAGACTTTAACACAGGATGTTCGAGAGGTTATTGATTTTATTGTATCTCGCTCGGATTTGAATCACGAAAAAATAGGGGCAATCGGGTTTAGCCTCGGAGGTTTCACGCTTTTAACGGGTGGGTATCTCGATCCGCGCCTGAAAGTAGTGATTGCCTGTTGCGCGGGTCATGACATGGTTGAAGTCCACCAGTTCTGGCCATGGTATATGCGATTCTTCTTCAGAGTGACAGGATTGCCTATAAACCCGTCCGATGAATTCAATCGGAAAATTTCCCCGAAATACTATTTGGGAACAAAAGTGGACAAGGTCGTTTGCCTGGCGCACGCAAAGAACGATAGGATTGTCCCGTTTGATGGATTTCTTAAAAACAAAGGATTATTAAATTTATCCAACGAAAATACCCTTACCTTTGAACATGGGGATCATGGTTTCTTCGGTCAAGATACCGTCCTTGTATCGCAAATCATCAGATGGCTGAATGAATATCTCCAATAACTGATTTCCGTTATTGGAGCAAACTGAGAGAAAAACCAACTTAGTTAACCATCGGTCGCTTGAATTTCATCGTCGGTTTATTCAGACTTTGCGATTTTTTCTTTTGTGTGGTAAAATATATCCCTAACAGTATTCCAACCACAAATCCGGCCCAATGACTGACAGGATCGACGTTGTAATTCACTCCCGCGAAAATTAAGAAGATAATACCAATAAAGATCATCGATTTAAAACTCTTGGACGATTCTTGTTTAATAGGATATAGAATTGCCCCTAGAATTCCAAAAATCGCTCCGGATGCACCAGTACTCAGGAAATTTAATGGGAATACCAACCCCAATAAATTCCCCACTAAGCCGGAGACGAGATAAATGGTAAGATACTGTTTCCACTTGAAAAAATCCTCCGCGCGATAGCCAAAGAGGAGGAGGAAGAGCATATTTCCTAAGAGATGGCCGATGTGGGAATGGACGAAAAGCGCCGAAAGTAATTCCCAGCCATATCCCCTCTCAAAAATGTAGCGATTGTATTGCCCCACATAAACTAATACGTCTTCATTCAAAGAAAGGGCCGAGAGACCAATAATGGCTAGAATAACATACATTGCTATATTAACCAGAACCAACCACTCGGTTATAGTTAATTGTCGTGCCATAGTGACTCCAACTCACATAAGAATTACATTTACGGATTGGAAAATTTTACGATTTACGATTGATACAAGAATTTATAGAGTAATTCATCCTTTACCTCCTACATAAAGATGACTTCTGCATTAGTGATAATATGGTAGATTTTGATGTCATAATTGTGGGTTGTGGACCTGGCGGGTCAGTTGTCGCAATGACCGCACAAATGTTAGGATTGAAGAG
>CAYGYC010000224.1:0-7663 GCA_964353755.1 uncultured archaeon
TAGTGTTTTTTTTTTTTTGAAAAATCCTTTCAAACAATGTCTGGTGGTGTAAATAAAAAATCTCCGTTTCGAGTATCATTCATAATTAATCTACCTCTAATTGGTGAATTAATAATAATTATAAATTTAAAAATTTAAATAAAGGAGCGAAAGATTAAATAAAGCAGGGATTTGAGAATGCGAACCGCAATCTGGAAATGCGCATTGGTGGGATTGGTGATAGGCATGCTAGTAGTCCCACTAGTAAGGGATGTCCCTACCCGCGCGTCAATTCCCCCCGTGAAACCCATACCGCTGGAAAGCTGGGATGAATCGTATTTATGGGCAAATGGATATATCCAAGAGGGGGCAATTCGGGTGATATTGCAATATACGGATAGCCAATCCCTTCAAAAAGTGCAAGTGATCCTTTCCCAGATTAACGGTGAAATATGTACCCAATTCCAGCTGATGCATTTTCTGGCAGTGAAAGTGCCTTATAATCAATTAGCGTCCTTGAAAGGGGTTCCACTCTTTCTCGACCGCAAAGTGACCGCCTGCCTCGACAACAGCGTGCCCCTCATCAAGCCCGCGAGCCAATGGGCCCAGATCGAAGCTTTTTTCGGCTATACCATCAATGGGTCGGGGGTCCGCGTGGCTGTCCTCGACACCGGGATAGAGACCGCCCATCCGGATTTAGACGATTTGGATGATAACGGCACCACCACCGACCCCAAGGTCATCCTAGAGAAATCGTTTGTGTTAGGGAATACGAATCCGGAAGATGATAACGGGCATGGAACCCATGTCGCGGGGATTATTAGCGGGACAGGGTGGGACTCCTTACCCCTCAAAGATAAGAAAGGTGTCGCCCCCGGGTGCTGGCTCCTCAATGGGAAAGTCTTGGATGCCGCCGGGGAGGGCTACGAATCCTGGGTCATGGAAGGCATCGAGTGGGCGCTGAATAACTCCGCCGATGTTATTAATCTCTCCCTCGCCACATTGATCTCCGGGAATGGGACCGATCCGCTCTCCCTATATGTCGATTATGCGGTCAGCCAAGGCGTGCCCGTTGTGTTAGCCGCAGGTAAAACCGCTGGACCCTACCGCATCGCAGTCCCGGGCGTTGCACGGGATGCAATTACCGTCGGGGCGTCCGATGGAGCCACCATGATGAGTACTTCCCCCAATGGACCCACCTACGATTTTCGGATTAAACCGGATCTCCTCGCCCCCGGGAAAAATATTGACAGCTGTGATAGTGATGCATCTGGCTATACTCCTATGACGGGTACAAGCCAGGCGGCGGCGCATGTGACGGGAACGGTAGCCCTGTTGCGCCAAGTCCATCCGACCTGGACTCCCGCTCAGATCAAAGCGGCACTCATGACCACCGCCACCAACCTCAATTTGGACCCCTATCAGCAAGGCGGTGGGCGCGTCTATATCCCTACAGCCATAAATAGTTCCCTCTGGATGGACCCGACCGCAGATTTTAGACTATTAAACCCCGATAAGGTCGCCAGTCGGGTGCTGACCATTAGGAATCTCCGCCCCTATGCAGTCGAACTCTCTTATATATCTCAGAAATATACGCTGAACCTCACCAATCCGATAATGATACTGGGGCAACAATCCCTCACGGTAAATATCTCCATTACCCCGAGTACCTTTACCGATTTTCGGATTTTTGAGTATGTGAATTTCACCGTTGAGGGCAAAGCCCTGCACCTCATCGCCAGCGGCATTAAGCCGAATTTGACCCTAACCAGTTCCGCCACCACCGTGTTATATAATACTTCCTTCACCCTTTATAGCACCCTCGCATTCGATAAATACCCTATTACATTCCTGAATCATTCGTATATCGAGCTGAAAGTAAACTCGACAATGTATCAGCGGATGACCATTACAGGGAATGGATCGTTCGCCACAGAGATTAGGAACAGCACGCTCACCCGGGGATGCTATCGCTGGACTGCCCAAGTCTATATTGAAAATACCTTTCTGCTGGAACGGCAACTCGAGGTGACAATTTTTGGGTATGGGAGCGCCCTAACCGTGCAGAATGTGACTGCAAAGCGGAGAGGCATCGTGACCATCCCCTTGCAGAGTTACCAAAATGTGTCCGGGGCTTGTTCCCTTTTCATATTCCGCGAGGGGGACTGGGAGCTCTTGGATACCATCACTACGCCCACGGACCAATTCTCGTTCCAGACAAATTTCCACCCCGGGACTTATCAGCTCAAAGTAGTTTTCGAGGGCAATGGGCTCTATGAGCCGTGTGAAGCCCGCTTAACACTCACCTTGGAACCGGATTATGCCCCGCTCTTCCTCACACTCGGGATCATGGCAATGGCGATTGCCTTGAGCGTTACCAGTTTACTACTCTATCATAACCACCACCAGAAAGTACTAGCCAAAGCCGAGCGCCTCCGCCAAATCAAGGCGGAGAACGAGCGGTTGCGCGATGAAAAGTACCGCCGACGCATGGGGATTAAAGGGACGCCCATGGCACCGCTCGAAGAACCTCCAACCTCCTCATTAGGTCCTACCCGGCTCGCCAAAGTGGGGGCATGGCTACGGGTGTTTTGGTGGTTTCCCCTCTTGCTCCTCACAACAATAGGGATATTCATAGTATTGGAATACTGGTGGATTTTTCTCGTGCTAGGGATAATAATTGGGGTCAGTGCCATCCTACAAGAAGTCCAGCGATCGCGCCCCCAACCGCCGAAGCACCAGGTCCAAGAGTTACGGAAAAAGCTTGTCCCCGCCCCCTTGGTCCATTCCGCTGAAGCCGGAGAGGCGGATACGGCTGCTCTCCAAGCAATAATTAAGACCGCGCAAACCTACCTCGCCCAAAACTTAGTCCACGAGGCAGCTCAAGCGTATCAAGAGGCGGCAGCGCTCGCGACCACCCTTGAAAAGCCCGAGATGGCCCGTATCTATGCCGCAAAAGCGGAGGAGCTGCACCAACGGGGGAAACCTAAGAAGCAAGAGAAGCCTAGACGGACCGCCACAGATCTTCCAAGTAGAGAGGAAAATAAAGCGATCAAAAATGAAATTGGCAAATTACAGCGCTTGGCGCGGGAAGCCCTCCGCGACAAAGAAGCGAAGGTTGCCGCGAAGTATTACCAGAAAATCGCCGATCTTTACGAGACGCTCCATGACGAGGAGAATGCCCGCGAATTTAGGCGCAGAGCGGAGGGACGCTGATGGAACCGCGCTATCGGATCGTCTTCTTTTATGGGTACCGCTTGCATAAACAGATGGTTGTCCAATTGCTCCAGGAAATACCGAAATATGAGCCGCTGCTAGAGGAGTGGGAAGAGAGAGGATTCCACGATTCATCAGTCAGTAATTTAGAACGGGAGAATGCCATTTGGAATTGGTATACCGAGAGAATATTTTATGACCATGGAGAGGACGAGCTATACAGTGCCCTCCAGCAACTCTTTCCCGGCGCAGTGGCGTTGAAAATGATAGATAGGGGGTATGGCGAAGTTTTTTCACGCGATTATACCTTTTTTTTAGTGATTAAGGAAACGTTCCGCCTCATAGAGGGGGCAATCGCAAAGGTCCCAGTGGAAAATAGGGCTGAGGCGTGGGACCAATTACTGGATCGCGCGGTGAACGAACACAAGCTTTTCGTCTAGTTATTATAGCAATATTTTTAATGGATAACTTTCTAAATTCCCTAAAAACCAGAATTCTACTTAGAATAACAGGAATTAATTTAATAACGATAATGAATCCCTAAATTAGGGGTATAAAGTTGTCTTAAAAGATGTATTAAATATTAGCATTTAAAGGGGTATTTTGACTATTTAATATTTGAATAATCGCTTTTTAATAAAACGCTTGTTTGATAAAACGCTTGTTTGATTTCCTGAATTAAAATTTAGAGAAATTGTTTAATAAAACGCTTGTTTGATTTCCTGAATTAAAATTTAGAGAACTTGTTTTTATAGTAGTTTTTTTATTCTTTTCTTTGAAATTCAGTTTTTTATATATGGAAGAGTAAGTCTTTTTTTATAAATTTTTCGGGACATTCAGTACCTTAAAATAAAGAAAGGGGAATTTTTCGTACATTCAGTACCTTAAACTTCCAGTTCTGTAATTGATTTTTTGGATAGATCATATGATGATCATTTATCCTAAAATATATTAGATCGAAAGAGAGTAGGAAAATCTTGAAAAATCTGTATGCGGTAATAAACATAATACGATGGTAAGTTGTAAGTATGTGATAATGATGCAATCGGATGGAAAAAAGAGCCGTTTAAGTGGTCGAATTGCTAAAATTGTGATAGCCATCATCTGGATAGTCGTGAATATCATAATATTTGTGATTGCACCGATTTTTATTGTCGGAATCCTTGTCGATTTCGGAGTTCCCCTTGATACGGCTATTGTAGGGTGGATTTATGTGCTCGGGGGATTGGTGCTGGGGCTGGCTGCAGTCATGGCGCTGTTCAATTATGGATCGAAAAAAAGAGCGCTTGCCGCCTTAGGATATACAGGGCTCGTCATTAGTTTTTTATTAGTAGTTTTATACACCACTAGTGGGGAAACTTTTGCCATTATCGAAGTGGCACTAGGCGATATTACCTTAAGTGTGGATGTCAATTTCTTTTCCAATCTGCTGATACTGAGTGTAATTATCTATGGAATAATTTATTCTATTGAGCTGGTGTCCGTTCTTCTAAAGATACAGGAGCGGTTTAAGCACATCTATAACGTCTTAAAAATTGGGGGGGCGATCGGGATTTGCCTTTTTTTAGTAACAGCCTCTTTTTTTATGATCGTAATGTTTTCGGCCACCCAAATCGGGGGGGCTGTGGAAGATCCTCCGGAATATCGGTATAATATCCATGATCCTTTTAATCTGACTGATGATACCGTCGATATGACGTATAATTTCACCATTGATAATGGCGGCTTTCTCCCGATCCATCAAATTAGTTTTCGGCTTGATTTAATCGTAAATGATTCTACCAGTTTATTATTGACACCGGGCATGCACATTGGATCGGCTCAAAAAACTATTCCCACCTTGGAACCCGGGATGGTTTACCCCAGCAATTTAACTATTGCGATGGACGCCACCTATACCCCTTCTTTTATCCTTTCAGATACCTCTTTCTTAATTCTCATTTTTGTGACCACTACCGTCACCAATTTACTGCCCGTTACAATTAATATCTCGACCTACTCCTTCTTCTCCCCCTGGATGTTAATTTAGTGTTTTTAATTCGACATTCCATCTATGAAGTATAAAATAAACAGTTAAATAGAACTTAAAATAAATTTTTCTTAAAAAGAGGGTGAATGTATTTGGAAAAGAGAATGATTTGGGCGATTATTACAATACCAATTGCAATTATTGGCGTTATCTTTCTAGGAATCCTCCTTTTTGCTCTTTTAGACGAAGTCTTCTGGATAGAAGTCCAATTGTTTGGATGGGATCCTTTTTATACTTTTGTCATTATAATGGCAGCCGTCTTTTTAGGCTTAACAGCTGTTATATACTTTGCGGTTCTCAAAAAACTTGGACCTGCCCCTGCACGCCCTACTCCATGATAGTGTTCTGATATAATTAGTGTTCGGAATTGTAATTATTCCTATTTTCTTTTTTAATTTCAACTACTTCCTTCTTAATTCCAATTTAAATGACAATAACCGTTACCCATTTAATGTCAATTGCAATTACCCTTTCGACGTATTCATGTTCCTCCCCCTAGCTGGTAATTTCTTAAATGTTAGTATATATTTAATTTTTAAAGATCGATGAAATAATATAAGTAAAAGAAACAGTTAGGATAAAGATGATATCAGAAAGTGAAAGAGAGATTATTATTCGATGTGCAAAAAAATATAAAGTTAGTTCTATCTATTTATTTGGGTCGGCATTAGAAACTAGTGAGTATAACGATATTGATATAGCGGTTAAGGGATTAAAGCCAGAATTATTTTTTAAATTTTATGGGGAGTTATTAAGAAACTTAACTAAACCTATAGATTTAGTAGATCTATCCGAAAAATCCTTATTTACTCAAATAATTGAGGAGAGAGGAGTTAAGATTCTTGGATGAGTTTTTTAGAGAAGTCCAAGCTGAAAAGGAATATATAATGAAATCTCTTCTCGTTTTAAAAAAAGGAATGAAGCGTAAAAGGGGAAATATTACAGAATTAGCTGCAATTGCTACTTCTCTTCATAATATCTATAGTGGAATGGAGAATCTTCTTAAAAGGGCACTGAAGTTTAAGGGAGTATCACTAAAAATGTCAGAATCTTGGCACAAAGATTTATTGATTTATCAATTGATAATTTAATAATCAGTCGTGAACTTTCAAAGAAACTTGATGAATATCGAGCCTTTCGTCATTTTTTTATTCATGGATATGGAGTTATGTTAGAAAAAGAGAAATTGATACCACCGGCAAGGAATTTTCCTGATATATGGGAAAATTTTGAGTCTGAAATAAGTTTATTTCTAAATTCCTTAAAAAGAAACGAAGAAAAAACAAATTAATTCAAACTCAATTGATTCTAAGAACTATTTATTAATAGGTCCTAAATATTGGATTTAAAAAAAACCATGATCTGCAAAATATAACGTTTTATCTTAAATATCAAAATGAATTAGCTACAAATTTATTAGGCTTCATTCTTCATATAATGTGAGAAAAAGGAATTAAAGAGTGAACTACTAATGAGAAGATTTGAAAGAATAGTACGTGACCCTGAGATTTGCGGAGGACAACCTACTATTAAAGGAACTCGAGTGCTAGTGCTGGATATTCTTGATTGGTTAAAAGAAGGAGAAACCTTTGAAGAAATTTTAGAAAATTTTCCCTCTATTACTCGTGAAGATATCCAGGAAATCTTAGCGTATGCTAAGGAAATGATTGCTGGAGAAGTTATATTTTATGGGTCTAAAAAAAGTGAAGTTCCTACTGGATGAAAATATACCAATTAAACTTAAACAGGTTTTTATTGATCGCGGAATCCAATGCACTTCCATTAAAGACAAAGGTTGGTTAGGGATTAAGAATGGAGAACTATTGAAAAAGTTACAACAAGAAAATATTATACTAGTTACACGCGATAAGGATTTCACATTTCTCTGGGATAGACATAAAATTCAAGTAGCTTATCTCACCATCGAACCTGCTAATCTTAAATCCATCCAACCCAGCGTGATTGAATTGCTTGCGAATTGGAAATACGATCTCTCCAGACCCTTTTTATTAATCGTACAAATAGATTTAATTAGATTTTGGCAAGAAAAATAATTAAGTTGTTTTAATCACACCAATATTTACAAAAACATCATTTAATCATATAATTGAGGCGAGAGCTGTTAAGATTCTTGGATTAATTTTGATAAATAACGGTAGATATAGTTTGATTGCATAATTTATATGAGAATGCAAAAGGGAATGATCTAAGTGCGGAATCAAGAAGTGGCGGAAATCTTCAATCAGATTGCGGATATTTTAGAGATACAAGGGGAAATTCGGTGGAAAATCCTAGCTTATCGGAAGGCAGCTCTGACCATTGAGGATTTGAGCGAGAATATTGCCGATATTTTAGGCAAAAAGAAGTTACCTGGCATCGGGGACGCCATTGAAAAGAAACTACATGAGTTGATTACCACCGGAAAATTAGAATATTACG
>CAYGYC010000225.1:0-7583 GCA_964353755.1 uncultured archaeon
CACCCATAGACAAAGCCGAAGAGGTGGAGGCGCTCGTAAAGGCGGGGGCGGATGAGCTTTATTGCGGCCTCTTCTGGCGGGATTGGCTAAGAGAGTACCCTCTGGTTGCTCTCAGCAGGAGGCCAGCCAGTATTGCCAACTTGAAGTCGTTTGGCAAGCTGAGTGAGATTGTCGATCTTGCTCATTCACACGGCGTCTGCGTTACCCTGGCTATAAACGAACATTATTATATACACGAACAGTACCCCCTGCTTTTTGAATACATCCAGCAAGCTGTGGGCGCGGGAGTTGATGCATTGATTATCTCCGATCCCGCTTTATTGATAGCTATAAGGGAATCGGAAATAATGGTGGATCTGCACCTCAGTACGGGTATAACCGTCCTTAACTCCGAAACGATCAGATTTTTCCAAGACTTAGGGATATCCAGAGTGACCTTCGAGAGACAAATGACGATCGACGAAATCAGGAGGGCGACTGATGACATCTCAGGAGTCGAAACGTGCGTGTTTGTTCTTAATTCACGGTGCCCCAACATAGATGGCCTTTGTACTTTCATGCATTTTCAGTTTGCCGACCCATCTTACAAGAACGCTTGCATGCTCCCTTATACCTATTCCCCTGAGGGGCAAACACCTCAAGAAACGGGGGGGGAGGAGAGTCGGGAGAAGGGACATCTCTCATGGATAAGACAGCAGGTTTGGGAGAGACATCACATGGATGATCTACCCTGTGGAGCCTGCGCTTTGTATGATCTGCTGCAAATGGGAATTGACTACATAAAGATCGTGGGGCGGGGCAACAAAAGCTGGAGAAAGGAAGCGGACATCAAGTTCTTCCGCAAGCTTCTGGACATCTTGAAGGATAGGGATATATCAAGGCGAGAATTTATAGAAAGATCGCGCATGCTGCATTCAAACACTTATAAGTTCAGTTGTCAAACCATAAGATGCTATTTCCCCGAGGTGATGGCGCAAAGGGAGGTTCACGAGTATCAATGAGTTCGAATGGGGCCATGGAACGCGCTCTGTATGCCACTAATCTGGCGGGGTTGAAGCATTACAGCAAAGAGTTCTCGAGGCTCTATTTTGGCAGCGAATTCTGCCAGCGCCTTATACCGTCGCTAAGCGATTTGGAGAAGGCGATAGGCCTTGCCTCGGATAAAACCATGGGATTTACTCTAGTCACCCCTTACGTGACCAATGAGGGCCTGGACAAGCTAGGCTTGCTTTTTGAAAAACTGGAGCAGGAAAGGCCTGGCAGCGAGGTCGTGTTTAACGATTGGGGAGTGTTACGTTTCTTGCATGAGCGGTATCGGGAACTAGAGCCGGTGATGGGAAGGCTTTTGAACAAAATGAAACGGGGGCCCAGGCTTATGAACCTCATGGATATCTTGCCCCCGAGCACTATCGATTATTTCAGAAGCTGCAGCCTTGATGTTCCTCTTTATCAACAGTTTCTGATCAAGAATGGAGTAAAGAGAGTAGAATTCGATAACCTTTTTCAGGGTCTGGATATTAATCTGGACGGGATGGGATTGAATTCCTCGTTATACACGCCCTATGGCTATATCACTACCACCAGACTCTGTCTCGCCATCTCCTGTGACGTGCATGGCAAGGAAGATGAGATAGGCATTTTCCCCTGCAAAAGAGAATGCCAGGAGCGCAGTTATTATTGTTTAAACCCAGTAATGCAGACTCCATTGATTCGCAAGGGGAATACCATATTTTACAAGAATGAGAGCTTGCCCGAGGAGGATACGATGGGAAAGGCTTGCATAAATCGTTTGGTGGTTGAGCCGGAAGTGCCTTTGTGAGAAGAATAGGCGGTCACTTGCTGTTCAAGGAGGTCAAGTCGTGCCAGCGAATGACGTGATGATCTATGGAGAGGTAACCGAAGAAGGGAATATCAGCACTGTCACGCTGGAATTGCTGAATGTCGGGAGGATGCTGGCTCGTAGTTCGGGCGGGAAGCTTGCGGCGATATTGATGGGGAATGGAATCGCTGCAGCGGCGGAGGAGGTTGCTTGCCTCGGAGTGGATAAGGTTTACACCATGGAAAGCCCTTTGCTTAAGGATTTCCTGGCCGATTTATGGGTGGATGCGCTGGAGAAGCTGTGCAGGGAAATGGACCCCTACATTTTATTGATGGGGCACACAGAGACCGCAATAGATGTGGCTCCCAGGTTAGCATTCAGGCTGAATACCCAACTCACCATGGACTGTACGGACATCGAGCTGGATATTGATGACGGTCTTCTGCTGCGGACGAAGCCGGTATTCGGAGGCAATGTTAACGGCGTCTTCAAATATGAGGGAAAACCCCAGTTCGTAACGGTGAGGTCGAAGGCTTTTGACCCGGTAGAGAACGGGCAGAGCGCGGGGGAGATCATTGCCTTTGATGCGGGGATAGACGCATCCAAAGCCAGGGTGGAGCTGATCGAAAGGGTTAGGGAGGAAGTTGTCGAGCTGGATAAGGCGGCCGTAATAGTGGCAGGGGGGCGGGGCATAGAGGAACCAGAGAAGCTTGAGGATATCAGGGAACTGCTCAACTTGCTCAAGGGATATTTCGGCAGTGGGGAGATCGGTTGCACCAGGCCTCTTGTGGATATGGGCTGGTTCTCGTCACAACACCAAGTGGGGTTGACCGGTCAAAAGGTGGCTCCGGAATTATACGTAGCGGTGGGATTGTCGGGAGCCAGTCAGCATGTAGCCGGTATCACCAGGGCCAAGAAAGTGGTTGCGATAAATAAAAGCGAGGAGGCTCCAATATTTCAGGTGGCCGATTATGGAGTTGTTGCGGAATTCGAGGATGTCCTCGCGGCTTTCAGGAACAGGCTGGAGGAGTTGAAATGAAAACATTGAATATTATTGCTTGCGTAAAGAAGATACCCGACCCAGAAGCGCCCCCCAAAGCCGTAAACGTCGACCGTGAGCAAAAAAAGGTCTCCTTCACAGGAGTGGCCCCAGTGATAAATCCTTTTGACGAAAATGCCCTGGAGGCGGCGCTTCGCTTAAAAGAGGCATGTGGGGGTCATATTACGGTTTTAAGTATGGACGAGAAAAATGCAAGGCCTGTATTGAGCAAAGTGTTGGCGGAGGGAGCTGACAGATTAATCATTCTGGACGATGAGCATTTCAGGGATCTCGACAGCCTTTCCGTAGCATATGTACTTTCCCGGGCCATATTGGAGATCGGTGAATGGGACCTGATTATTACCGGGAGGCAAGCCGGCGATTGGGATTCCGGCCAAACGGGTGCTTTAATCGCAGAATTGCTGCAGGCTCCGGTAGTTACGTTGGCGCGGAGTGTGCTGATAGAGGACGGGAACATAATCGTGGAGAGAGTAAAGCCGGACGGCTACGAAAGGATAAGGGCGAAATTACCAGCCTTGATAACCACGAGCAATGAGGTCGGTGAGTTGAGATATACCTCCGTTAAGCAGCTTGTGGAGGCTCGTAAGATGCCGTGTGAGTTCTGGTCAGCAGATGATATAGAGATAGATCTCGAAGCTCTTAAGAAGATGCAGATAGTCGATATGTATAAGCCGGTGCTGCAGAAAGAATGCGTATTTGTTGATGGCGGAAGCCCGCAGGAGAAAGGCAAGAACCTGGCCGAGCTTCTTGTAGAGGATGATGTGATAAGCAAACGGATCTGATGGGCTATGAAAGAGAGTACCCGAATGAGCAGAGAGCGGATTTTATCTGTATGCGATTCTGCAGAGCTGCGGCTTCATGAGGTACGTATAGGGGTACAGAAACAGGGTCTCGTGTTGATAGGACATTGAGATATGGCATTGATTACCATTCGTTTCTATACTTTGCTGCAGAGGAGTCTGGGAGCGGATTCCCTGCAGCGAGATGCAGATAACTTAGAGGAGGTTATCGAATACTTGGAGCAGAGATTTGGCTCAGCGCTTAATAAGAAGCTAAATCTCAGTGGTGGGATGCAGAGAAACTGCCTCTTTCTACTTAATGGAATCAATGTCAGAAATCTGAAACACAATCGTTTAAGAGAGGGGGATATCCTGCATGTCTTTCTTCCAGTCGCTGGGGGTTAGCATGAATTACTAAATGCCTGCTGCTCTGTTTCAAGACTTGCCGGAACAGATCAATCCAGATGGGGGATAGATCATTGGAGAAAGATAAGGCATTAGGGACGGTAGAGACAAAACGGAAGGGTAAAGCTGGAATTGGAGATCAGAATCAGATAGGTGGGGAAAAACCAATGAGGAAGATAGAGAAAAGACGGTGGATGGAGGAGGACTACAGGAGCTCATCCCTGAGAGAAGAGGTTTTCACCACCATCTCCGGTGAGGAATTAGACCCCCTATATACCCCCGAGGATATCGAGGATCTCGATTACCAGAACGACCTGGGCTATCCCGGACGGTACCCTTTTACCAGGGGAGTCCATCCCACCATGTACCGGGGACGGCTGTGGACTATGCGCCAGTTCGCGGGCTTCGGCAGCGTGGAGGACACCAACCGCAGGTACAAGTTCCTGCTGGAGAAGGGCACCACCGGCCTGTCGGTGGCCTTCGACCTCCCCACCATAATGGGCAGGGACTCCGACGACCCCGTGTCCGAGGGGGAGGTTGGCCGCTGCGGCGTGGCCGTGGACTCCTTAGAGGACATGGAGATGCTCTTCTCGGGCATCCCTTTGCGCGACATCACCACCTCCAT
This sequence comes from uncultured archaeon, assembly GCA_964353755.1. Taxonomy (GTDB): domain Archaea; phylum Asgardarchaeota; class Lokiarchaeia; order Helarchaeales; family HEL-GB-A; genus CAYGYC01. Next base: position 4,689 of record CAYGYC010000225.1, read on the forward strand.
GACCATCAACGGCCCTGCCTCCATACTCCTGGCCTACTACCTGTGCGTGGGGGAGAAGCAGGGCGCTTCCTTCTCAGAGCTGGGAGGGACCATCCAGAACGACATCCTGAAGGAATATATCGCCCAGAAGAGCTGGATCTTCCCTCCCCGCCCCTCCATGCGCATAATCACGGATATCCTGGCCTTCTGCTCCTCTGAGGTTCCCCGCTGGAACACCATATCCATCTCCGGCTACCACATAAGGGAGGCGGGCTCCACCGCCGTGCAGGAGCTGGCCTTCACCTTAGCCGACGGCTTCGCCTACGTGGAGGCGGGCATCGAGGCCGGGCTGGACGTGGACTCGTTCGCCCCCCGCCTCTCCTTCTTCTTCAACTCCCATTCAGACTTCTTCGAGGAGATAGCCAAGTTCCGGGCCGCCCGGAGGATATGGGCCCGCCGTATGAGGGATAGATACGGGGCCCGCGACCCCCGCTCTCAGATGCTGCGCTTCCACACCCAGACTGCGGGATGCTCCCTGACGGCCCAGCAGCCGGAGAACAACATCGTGCGCACCGCCATCCAGGCCCTGGCCGCGGTTATGGGGGGCACCCAGAGCCTGCACACCAATTCCATGGACGAGACCCTGGCCCTCCCTACCGAGAAGGCGGTGGAGATCGCCCTGCGCACCCAGCAGCTTATCGCCTATGAATCCGGGGTCACCAACGTGATCGATCCCCTGGCTGGCTCCTATTTCGTAGAGGCCCTGACGGACCGTATGGAGGAACAGGCGGAGGAGTACTTCAGCAGGATAGATGAACACGGCGGGGTTCTCGCCGCCATCGACGCGGGGTTCTTCCAGCGCGAGATCGCCGACGCGGCCTACCGTTATCAGAGGGAGATCGAGAGGGGCGAGAAGGTAGTAGTCGGGGTGAACCGCCTCCAGAACGAGGACGAGACCCTGAACATAGACCTGCTCAAGATAGACCCCGCGGTGGAGAGTAAACAGCGGGAAAGGCTGCAGAGGCTGAGGTCCAAGCGCAGTTCTTCCAGGGTGGAGGAGAGCTTGGACGTGCTGCGGGAGGGTGCGGAGGGCGACACCAATCTCATGCCACTGATTCTGTCCTGCGCCCGCGCCTACTGCAGCGAGGGGGAGATCATAGGAACCCTGAAACGGGTGTTTGGAGTGTACAAAGAAGCGCCGATCTTCTAGGAGGGGTATATGGCTGAAAAGAAAGTCCGCATCCTTGTAGCTAAACCAGGCCTTGACGGACATGACCGGGGTGCCAAAGTAGTGGCCCGCGGCCTAGCTGACGCGGGATACGAGGTCATATATACCGGGTTGCATCAGACGCCGGAACAGATAGCCGAGACCGCCCTGCAGGAAGACGTAGACGCGGTAGGCCTCTCCATCCTCTCCGGGGCGCACATGACCCTTTTCCCCAGTGTCATGGAGCTCTTGATGGAAAAAGGCGGTGAGGACATCATCATCTTCGGAGGGGGAATCATACCTGAAGAGGAAATCGTGGCCTTAAAAAACTTGGGGGTCAAGGAGATCTTCGGCCCCGGCACGAACACATCCGAGATAATCTCCTTCCTGGAGACTGAGTTCAGCCGATAGCTCGGCATTGGTGTTCTCGTAACCACAATATGACCACCGAACAGGATAAGAGCAGATAGACTAAAAAGGACTCAGGATAAACAGGATATAAATGAAACCAAGTTCTCATGCGGACTAGAGCGATACAGGCAAAATCAGGATATAGGTAGAAATACAAGGCAAAACACCAGCTTAAGAGCCTCATAATCCGCGTGTCAGCATGCTGATATCTATTACAGCTCTTACCCGAACATCTCCTCGTACAGCCCTTCCTTATACTCGCGCACCAGCTCCTTGGCCTCTTCCACCGTGATCACTACCGCCAAAGCGGTGGGGCCGAAGTCGTCCGGGCAGCGGAAGAGGATCTCCCAAGTGTCATCGTCATTCTTGCGCCGGACGATCCCTTCGGGCCAGTCGCTGGAATAGCAGGCATAAAATGGCTGTCATCGAGCTTGCCGACCCCCAGGTGGCGCTACCTCATGCCGTCCCAGGAGTCCAGGTTGGCTGTGAGCGGGACAGAGCCTATGTTCTCCTCGCCGTCGTAGAGGGGCACGAGGCGCATAAGCATTGGAGATCGTTACTTCTTTGGAGGTGGAGGAGGAGGTGGAGGAGGAGTATCAGGAGGAGTAGGAGGAGGTGGGGGAGGATAACCACCCCTCTTTTCTTTTCCACCACTGCCACCACCGCCGTCAAATGCTGCTAATACTTGCATTATGATCTCCTTAAACTAAGTTGCGCCAGCTGAAAATGACTAAATAAACGGAGCCAACAAATATTGTAATCACCGATGCAACATTAAAAGCGTCTACTATCCAGCTTAGGAAACTACGTTTGGAGAAGAATGTGCTTTTTCCGTTGTTGTCATTGTCTTCTTCATTCTTATCGCTTTTTTCTGGGTAATATACTTTTTCCAAATCAATTATCGCTTTTTCATACGCAAACTTTCCGACTAAGTATCCTATTAGGACAAATAGAAGGGACAACGAGAAACTCAGCCAGGCTACCTTAAGAAGGCCCAATGTACCAGGGTTAATTTTCGGTGCAATGTCTTTTATAAATGTTAATGAGAGCGCAAGTGCGCCAGTTGATATTAATATTAAAGTTCTATCGAAAAGTTTTACTTGTGCGCTTTTTAAGGAAACCAATGATGCTCTCTCCTGTAGATACTCCTTTCTTGTGAGATCGAGGTCTTCCTCTGAATCACAACTCATCATTCCTAGCCCCCTTTCTTATAATTACAGTTATCCCTTCCACAAGAAATCAGTGTAGAATATCGCCTCTATTCATGCATAACTTCGGGGGCGCACCCCCGTTATCCT
>CAYGYC010000226.1:0-7515 GCA_964353755.1 uncultured archaeon
AAACATAAATCTTAAATAAGGAACTCTGATTTCGTCATCTATGGAAAAATCTGTAGAAATCCTGAAGGACAATGAAACCAAGCGCCAATTCACCTATAATCATCCCATAGATTTTCTCTTTTACGCGCGAAATGTCACGATTGTTGGGGCGACACCAAATCCAAACTTTGGAGTGGGAATGTTCATCTCGGCATTCAGACATAGCACCTATTCAAATCCCGTGTATTTAGTTAATCCTAAATATGCCGGAAAACTCAAGGATATCAAAGGATATCCCCTCTACGCTTCTATTTCAGAAATTCCCGATGAATTGGACTTTGCGATCTGTTCAGTTCGGGCAAACCTCGTTCCAGGTTTGATCCGAGAGTGTGTTGCGAAAGGGGTAAAATTTGTCACGATTTTCACCTCCGGATTCGGCGAATTGCTCACCTCGGAAGGGAAACTAGCGGAACAGGACTTATTGAATATTATAAAAAGATCACAAACCCGATTAATTGGCCCCAATTGTTTAGGCGCACTTTGCTCTAAATCTGGGGTTACTTTTAACCCAACCTTTTCAAAAGTCGAAGGAAATATTGCTTTTGCTTCCCAATCGGGAGGCATTGCGACGACTTTGGTTGAGATCCAACAAAATCGATCCCTCTACTACAGTAAAGGGCTCTCCTTTGGCAATCAAATCGATTTAAACTGCCTTAATCTTCTTGAATATTATGCTCAGGATCCCGATACAGATGTTATTGGAATGTATCTCGAATCCACGGGGCACGCCGAGGGAAATACGTTTTTCAAAATGATGCGCGACGTTACTAAACATAAGCCGGTGGTTATCTGGAAAGGGGGGCAGACCGCCCTTGGGGCGCGCGCTGCCGCAAGTCATACCGGCGCAATCTCAGGATCATTTACAATCTGGAAAACTGCGGTATCACAGGCAGGCGGTACCTTTGTTACCACAAGCCATGAATTTTGGGATATTCTGCACCTCTTCTCCCGAATCACTCCTACTAAACACCTTCCTCAAGGGAAAAATGTTGGCGTCATTGTAGCTGGAGGCGGGGCGTCTGTAGAGATGACGGACACCTTCAGTAACATGGGATTTAATTTACCGGAGCTCCAACCCGAGCATCAGGATAAGTTGAGGGAAATATTTCCCGGTGTCAATACTTCCTTCCGGAATCCAGTGGATACCGGCGCAACTGGGTTTATTATCGATACGGTCATAAGATCGCTTAAAATAATGGATACCGATCCAAATTTGGATATCCTCATTTTTTATGTCCCTATCAACTGGGCAACACAAATGGAACGGCAAGGCGCCCCGGATTATACCAGTTCGATGGCTCGGTCCTTAGGACGCATGAATAAGAAACTTACTAAACCCTTTGCAATGATCTGCCCCATTTTCGAAATGTCCGAATTTAATGCTAAAATGTCACTCGTCCTCAAAGAGATCCTCTGGAAAAATTATATTCCCCATTTTGAAACCGTTACAGGCACCGCGACCGCCTTCTATCATGCGATTCGCTATTACGACCATTTGAAAAATACAGATAAAAACATATAAATTGGGACCCCTGAATTCTTAATCATAAAACAAAGGGTAGGTTCAATGCGAAAACAATCTTTAATGATCCTTGCTTTAACGCTTTTTTTAGTGTCGAGTACCTTCATCACAACTAGTGAAGCCTGGATTAGTCTATGGGGCATACAAGCTGGAAAATCCAGGGCATTTCAATTCACGCGAGAACTCTGCGAATTAAATGGGAGCCCTATTGAAACGATGGATTCGTTTCGCCTGCAATATGTCGTCTTAAATGAATCCGATCCTTTGGGGTTCGGCTATTCCGATTTAACTCTTCTATTTATCGATTTATCAACTGAGCCACTAACAATTACGGAAACCATACTCTTGTCTTGGTCTTGGATTGGAGTTGCGGCTCAAGGGCAAGCTCTAGTATTTAATAGTCTCCATGATAGTGCGCTTCTTACAGCGCTCCGTGGTGGGCCAGCAGGCTCTAGCTCTTTAGTTTTACCTATTAAACGTAGTGGTATTTGTGGATTAGATTGGGTTGTTGCCTTAAATCGAGTTAATACCAGTATCACGGGATATATCGCTTACAATTTCACCACCTATGCACGCATAACCTACAATGTAACAAATCAGCTGGATTCCAATCTTAACGCCAGATATCGTGAAACGGGCACCATTATCTGGAATATGACGACCGGATGGCTAGAATCCCTTGAATACAATCGAACATATGAATCCCCCATCGATTTTTCCGTAATAACAAAAATAACCCCCTATTCCCAGACCATAACCAATGGGGGTCTCGTAATTTCAGTGAGAGATATTTTTGCGTGGATTGGATTAGGCGTGGCTGCTGCCGGCTTAGCGTTTGCCCTTTTTGTACTGAAAAAGATGAAACGAACACCCGATCCTGAGGTGGAATAAGATGCAAAAATGGAAATTAGCAGGAATGATGATTTGTTTAGTGTTATTTTTGGTACCGTTGATCGCGACTCCGATTGTCCAGGGTTGGTTGACTAACATTTGGGGTCCTTCGGAAGGGACCGTCAAGATGTACAGCTATCAAAATACCTATACGGGAACTATCGAGCAAACGGTAGATTATGGAGATCATATCTTCCGCGTTGTCTCCATTTGGGACAATGATGGAAATAATTATACCGAATTGCTCTATTCTCGCCAAAAGACCGCTGGTCAACTGCCTGATGTAGATTTATTCACACTCAATGATAATGCGGCAAATTGGAACTATAACGACCTTATAACCGTAATCAGCGGTGGAGAACTTTATCCCCTTGTCCCTATAGGATATAACCAAACCAATAGTGTTGGGATGAATTGGACTGCGCAAATTAACACCATCAAGACTTTAACGAATTATACGGTCACATTTGAAACTGATGCAGTGTTCATTTACCACTGGACCACGGGGACTGATATCTTGACTGGCGCCCCCATTCTAGGATACGAATACATACGATGGAATAATTTGACCGGCTGGCTTACATCATATAAATTGATAATGGATTATGGCGATCCCATGAATTATACTTCGACCCTCTTAATTCAAGTAAAATCCATCACGGGTGGCGGATTAGTTCTGGATCTTACCCTAATTATAGGGATTATAGGTGCAGTGACTGGAGCTATCGCAATAGCATTTGCTTTTATCGCACTAAAAAAAGCTAAAAAATAAATTTCTTTTTCTTATTTTTTTCAATCGCGCTCAATGGTTCTTTGTCCAAATAAGAAAAAATTATTTCCGAAATTCAGTATTGCGTCCCACACCAGTGGAAATGATCGAATCCTTGACATTAAGGCTTCCGACTTCGGTAGTGTGGTCAATTTCGTAAAAAATTCCATGAAATGCTTCTTCAAGGGTCATTTCTAAATCTGCGAGGGAGATATTTTTTCCCGGAGGAAATTTCCATTCAAAATCGAAATTAGATTTATACAACTTATCATCTTTGTAATTGGGAAGCTCACACCCTAGTGTCTGAATCGGCCATGGAATGCCTTTCTTCGTCCAATTGTCTACAAAAACCATGTTCCAATCTTCGGGGAATTCTTTCTTAAAAAAGTCCTGAACGAATTCTTCAAGCGAAGCCGTGAAAAATTTATGTTGTGTATTTAATCCCATTGACCGCAGAATAAAGAACGGACGTTTCATTAAAGAGATCATTTGGATTAGTTGAGGCATGGGAATATAGGTAAAACCCACATCCGGCATCCCATAAACCCGCTTTGCAGCAAGCATATCGTAAATTCTTCCGAAGCCTTCGTAATTTGACATTTCATAGGCGATATGGACCATTGTTCCATAACCCACGCCGATTTGATATGTAGAATCACTCCATTGAGGGGTGCGTTCGTTTCGGACATCTAATAAAACATCCCGAATTTTCCATCCTGCCTCTTCTAATCCTTTGAATTTCTTAGGAATATCGCGTAATTTAATGCCATACTTAGGATGCCTTCGTTCTAAAAGATCAGAATCGCTTGGACCAATCATCCACCAATCTACAGGGATGCCATCTTCTAAATGCCCATTTAGAATGAAGGAAGTTTCCATTGTATCATCTCTAATCCCGATATAAGAGATATCTACGCTATCGCCATACAGCAACTTCATTGATCCTTGTTGAAGGTCCGCCCGAATGAAGCCGCCAGGGGGAAAGAGCGTGAAAGCTATTATTTTCGCTGGATTTGTAATATTTCCGTCGAGAACATCATTAGCCGTCTTTATAGCTTCATCCAGACGACTTTTAAAAACCTCATATCCTAAAAATTCAGTTCCTTTCTCAAACCCCTTTGCGACATGCTCCCATCCATAATGGCGAAACATCATCCAGAGAGTCCTATTTAGTGGAAAATACCTTTTAAGCGGCTGTGAATCTGGAATATCGCTATACGTATATTTGGCTTCTACCATATTCTCGAATCCTGCCCAATTTAATTCATAATAGTTTTATAACTATAAAATATATCTCATTTTTATAAGTTGTTGAATTAAAAAATGTCTTAATAACTTCTAAATGAAATCAACCAGCATAATTTAATATTTAGAAGGATATTCATCAAGCGAGATGAAATAAATTATGAATACCCAGAAATTAACGCGTATCGACTATTACAATAAAGTCTATGGAGGCTGGTTAGGTCGAGTTATTGGCAGTCAGTTAGGGGCACCCCTAGAGTTACATCCGTATTTCTCTATCCGGAGAAAATATGGGCGGCTCAATAATTACATAAAAAAAATCACCGGGAATGAAATTAACGATGATGAGATCTACGAAATCGTAGGTTTGGTAACTTTGGAACAATATGGACTTGATTTTACAGTGGGGCAGCTAGCACAAAATTGGCGAGAGCGAATATGGAAAAATACATTCACGGCAGAAAAAGCGGCTCTGAGGAATTTACAAAAGGGGCTGCTTCCACCACAAACGGCAATTCAAAATAATCCCTACTATGATTTTATTGGGGCGCAAATGCGCGGCGAGATTTGGGGGCTGATCAGCCCGGGATGCCCAGAAGTGGCAGCTAAATATGCTATGCTCGATGGAAGTATCAGTCATTCAGGCGAGGGCGTGCTTGGTGAAGTTTTTATTGCATGTATTGTCGCCCTCTCCTTCTTCAAAACGAATGCAAAGGAAATAATTCAAGAAGTGCTCCAAAAATTCATTCCAAAAACTAGTTTGTATTATTCTATTGTAGAGAGATGTTTGGAATGGGCTGAACTATATACCGATTGGAGAGTTGCGCGGGAAAAATTGATGAATTTTTGGAAAAAAAACCGGAAAAGACTCATAAAAGAGGCAAGAAGCATTAAAAGAAAAATAATCCTTAGAATCCCAAAATTAAATGAGGTACACGTGATTCCCAACGGAGGGATCGTGACATTAGGACTTCTTTATGGCCAAGGCGATTTTGAAAAAAGTATTTGCACTACCGCTTTATTTGGATATGATACGGACTGTAATACTGGAAATGTAGGAACAATTCTGGGCGTGCAGATTGGTGCGAACCAAATTCCTACTAAGTGGAAAGACCCCATCCATAATACTTTTAAAACCTATGTGAGGGGATTTCAAGAGACCCATATCCCTAAAATTTCTGAACGAATTTGTCAAATTGGGGAGCGGGTTATCAAAGCTAAATGCCAAAACATTCAATTGATTTAAAAGCAAATGCTTTTTATAGGCTTATCAGTTTTAGAAAATGAGTGCCGAAGAGTTAAAAAATTTAGTTTTTACATCATATGTAATCGTTAGGTGAAGAGACTGTGCCGTTAGATGAGATTGTAATCACCAAAGCAATTATAGAAGCATATACCAAGGATTTAATAGATTACACCGATTTGGATGTCGCGATAGCGGGAGCTGGACCTTCGGGAATGGTAGCAGCCAAATATTTAGCGGAGAAGGGGTTCAAAACAGCCGTATTTGAACGGAAGCTAAGCGTTGGGGGTGGTGTTTGGGGGGGTGGGATGATGTTCAATAAAATCGTGGTTCAAACCGAAGGGAAAGCCATCCTGGATGAGTTTCATATTAAAAGTATAAAATATAAAGAGGGATATTTCATTGCAGATGCGGTTGAAACGGCATCAAAGTTAGCAGCCGGAATGATTGATAGCGGAGGGAAAATCTTTAATCTTATTTCCATTGAAGACGTGATGTTCCGCGAGAACCGCATTACTGGAGTGGTTATTAACTGGTCGGCAGTCGAAATGGCCAAACTTCATGTCGATCCGATGACTATTCGGGCAAAAATTGTTATCGATGCGACAGGTCATGACGCCTCTATCTGCCATATTGCAGAGCGAAAACTAGGTATTAAGTTAGCTACCGAGACGGGAGGAATTATGGGCGAAAAATCCATGTGGGCCGAAATCGGGGAAAAAATGTTGATTGAAACGACCAAAGAAGTTTATCCAGGATTGATTGTTGCCGGCATGGCAGCGAATGCCGTCTCAGGCGGACCACGGATGGGACCTATTTTCGGTGGCATGTTAATTAGCGGGAAAAAGGCAGCAGAAGTTGCGTTAAAACTTCTTAAAAAATAATTCTACTTTTTAGTTGCCCATGCATTGGCAATTTTTATCAATTTATTAGCCACTTCGGTTGCGGATTTTCCAAATATTTTGAAGAGCGGCTCTTTTCCGAGGGCTTCTGTCTCACACATAAGGTCTGGCACCTTATTATGTGCAAGTTCGACGGCTTTCTTTATTTTCCACGGCATTGATTTCCCATCAACTGCACTGACTTCAGAAGGTTCCTTAGTGCGATCCACGCATATAAGAACTATATTTTCTTTTTTACAATACGTTTCAAGCCATTTATGGAGCTCTTTAGTGTATTTGAAATTAACGACTGCCCGAATAGCAGGATCATGCTTTTGTGCTTCGAGAATGGCCCGCGCTAGGTGATCAGATGCTCCAAATGCCGGATATCCCGGCACCATTAATACTCCTTTATAGGCCGTTATTCGTCCTGGAATGGCTGCGACATCACTGATAGATTTCGCCTTTGGAATGGCATAGGCGATATTCATGCGGACTTCGGGCATTAATTCACTAAGAGATGCACACTGTTTGAGTACTTCCACAGCCCGGACGAGGTTGCCTAAGATGGAATCTTGAGTTTCTTCTGAAATTGCTATCATCTAGTAATATAATTAATAATTAATTAAAAAGTATATTTTTACTGAATATATTTCATCGGTTGGTTATGATGCGAAGGAAATTCTTGCTTTCCACAAGTTGGTCCCATCCAACAAACCAGCATTGGTTTTCCACTCACCTGTTCTGGATGCATAGGCTGTCCACAATGCATTGGAACATCTTTAGTAAAATTACAAGCTGCACATTTCAATTTAGGTTGCGTTTTACTCATTTTTCTTACCTCTCGTAATTTAATACCTCTATTCAATTCTGAAAATAAAAATTGGTTTTGCGTTATTTAAATATACCAACATTCCTTAGTGCG
>CAYGYC010000227.1:0-7492 GCA_964353755.1 uncultured archaeon
CCCATTCCAATAGTCGAGATTATGCCTACCCCGCCCGCTTTTGCTGCGGCTGCACATAATTTAGATGTGGAATAGGGTCCCATACCCGCTTGAATAATCGGATATTTCGTTCCTAATATTTCTTGAAATTTAGTTCGAATCATAATAATCAGCTCAATTTAGATATTTTACTCTTAAAATTTCTTGATTTTTGGCACGTAACCTTTAGGTTTATTATTTATATTTTTTTTCGTTGGATTCTACATGACTAACCTAACGTAAGAATTCATTATTTTAATTATTTTAAAAAAAGTTTCATTCGGAGATATTAAGGCGAATTATTCCAACCAAAATTTTATTTTAAATTTAGGGGATATATCTCCTTTAAGGAGCATTTTGATATATTTATTTTCATCAAAGAATTTTTCGGGATTCCCTTCATGAAATATTTCCGAAACTAAAAATCGTGGTAACGAGGGTGCATAGAGAATGACATCATCCTCATACATTGACAGGACGGCAGTTATTTCACACCGATCCATGACGAGAAACCGATGCCCGATAATTGGTATGATATGGGGAATATCCTGTTGTTCGACCGCTTCAGGAGTAATTTGGAATGATTCCAGAATCCAGGCAATTTGGGCTTTTACGACCTCTAAATCGCGGGGATAGGAAAGAAAACCTACACTATAACGATAAGGTTCCCCGCTTTCGGCGTAAATATTTATGGTGGGCTTATCTGTCCCATTCATATGCTTCAAAAATAGTTTGAATACTTCCGGAAACTTGAATCCCATTATTCGTTCATATTCGCTAATTTCAGAGGCCTTTAAACCCTTTAACCACTTTGTCCCCTGTTGAATCTGAAACCCATAAATACTCCGATTTATATCAGTAATTTTCCAATAGGCTTCGCTGTTTTTGTTAAGCCAAATAAAAAATTCTTCTAAATCTTGAAATGAATTTAAATGTGCCATAGATAGATGATTCCTTCTAGCAATTAGAATAATAATTAATATGTGCTTCATTTCAATTAAAAACATTTTTTAAGAGAAAACCTCTTAATTATGATGCTTTTTAAGAGAAAAACTATTAATAGAAATTAAAAAAGAGGAAGATTATGACATTAGTATTAGTTACTGGAGGAACTGGCTTTCTGGGCACTAATATCACTTTACAGTTATTAGAATTAGGATATAAAGTACGAGTGTTTGGGTTGCCAGGATCAACAACAAATTATATTGAAAAACCTAATGTGGAAATGCAATTTGGGGATGTTGTCAATTTCAATGATGTCAAGAAGGCAGTTGAGGGTGTTGATGTGGTGATTCACACCGCAGGAGATACGGGGTTCTGGAAAAGGATGTTCAAACGGCAGCGATCCATTAACGTGGATGGGGTCAGAAATATCATGCAAGCGTCCCTTGATGCAGGGGTGACGAAAGTGGTGCATACCGCTACGGTGGATACCCTCGGGTTTAATCCGAATGGTTTAGCGGATGAGCATTGGGATGATGACCCGCAGCATTTTAACTATGCACATATGGGCTATAATTACGCGGAAACCAAGCGAGAGGGCGAACAGATTGCTTTTGAGTATGCTAAGAAAGGGCTTGATGTCGCGGTAATCAATCCAGGTAGTATGATGGGTCCTTATGATCATACTCTACAGTTTGGTCGGCTTTTTCTCGATATTCGTGATGGGAAAGTACCCGGAATTCCGCCCGGTGGTTGTCCTTGGGCGCATGTCGCTGAAGTGGCAAAAGCACATATTACGGCTATTGAAAAAGGGCGTAAAGGCGAGCGTTATATCTGCGGAGGCGTGCCTGAAACCTATAAAACCCAATTCACGCTGATTGCCGAATCCATTGGTGTGAAACCACCGCAACGGGTGTTGCCCCGCTGGTTTACCGTTTTTTATGGATATCTTAGTGAATTCGGGGCTCATTTTACGAAAAAGAAACCCGGTCTCAATCCCGGGCAAGCTCGCTATATGTCAGTCTTCCCCAAATACGATTCTGCGAAAGCAGAACATGAATTAGGATTTAAAAGCATCCCCTTGAAAAAAATGATAGAAGAGGCACGAGATTGGTACATCCAAAATGGATTCTTATAAAACTTAATTCTTACAAGCACCATAAGAAATAGCGTTATAATAATGCATTTAGTATGTAAAGTTCAAGTGTAATGATGAATTAGAAATGAAGGAGTTGATAATCGAATGGATGTAAAAGGGAAAAAGGTGCTCATCATCTCAGCGAATAAATTTGAAGATGCGGAGTTGGAATATCCGCGCGAACAACTGAAATCGAAAGGCGCGAAAATTACCATTGCGGGTCCAACCAAAGAGGCATTTTACGGGAAAGGAGGACTGAAGATTAAGCCGGACATCACCTTTAGCGAATTGACCTTTGATTACGATATTCTCCTCCTCCCGGGAGGAAAAGCACCAGAAACTATTAGAAAGAATGAGAGGGTTTTAGAGATTGTGCGGCAATTTGATGCCAAAGGGAAGCCCATTGCGGCAATTTGCCATGGACCGCAAATTTTAATCTCAGCGGGAATTATGAAAGGGCGCACCGCTACCAGTTATCCCCAAGTAGCCAAAGAATTAAAAGAAGCGGGCGCGTCTTACTTAGACGAACCGGTCGTAGTAGATAAAAATTTAATTACGAGTCGAATGCCCAAAGATTTAGCAAAATTCATGCAGGCGATTTTTGAATACAAAGATTAAAATTCTTTTCGTGCTAGAGAGAATCTACAAATAATAAAAAAATGATTTGGAAGAGAAAAACCTTATTATGGAAGTGAAAAACGGTGGATCAAAAAATAGATGAATCTTATAAAAAAGTCCTACGAATTAAAGCACTGGCTACGTTATTTGTATTTTCAATATTTCTTATCATCATGCCAATTATGTGGATAGTCATTGAATCAGTAATGGGAATGTCTATATTCGGTAATCTGCCCTATATTTTTCTAGGTATTTTTGGCGGTGTTCTGATTATCGGTGTTTTCATCATTTTGAGTTACATCAACGCGTGGTACAACAATTACTCTTTCGATTTGGAAGACCAGGGCGTTCGGATCACCTCTGGCGTCTTCACGAAGAGCCAGAAAATCATTCCCTACAAAAAAATCCAGAATCTTGAGGTCCGCAGCGGAATATTTGATCGACGCTATGGACTTTCAACAATTCTAATCGAGACGGCAGGTACTAAAATGGTTTATCGTAGCGGTCTTTCGCTGGCGGAGGGAATTATTCCCGGACTTCGAGAACCTCAACCGATAATGGATCAAATCCGTAAAAGAATGGAGAGCTAAACCTATTTTTTTATTTTTTTTAATCGCATCTAATTAATAAATATTATATAAAGCATCATTATACAATTTTTTCGTAGTCAATATACGGTCTGAATTTGCCTAATTTTTCAGCTTCTTTTAAAAGTCTCACGTATAATTTTAGGTTAGATCGAGAATTTGCGCGCACGGAACTCCAATCCGCTTCAATTGCCCCAAGGGGACAGGATTTTTCACAGAACCAACAAAAAATACATCCTTCTTTTTGAATCTCCGGAGGTGAGGCTTCGATATTAATAGCATCAACGGGACAATTATTTTGGCATATTAAACATTTGGTGCAGATATCCATGTTGATTTTTAATGGAGGAGAAATTTTTCGTAATAGGGGCGGAAGTAGCCTCTTGGAATCTCTGGCCCACCAGGTTTGTTCAATTAATTCAAATTGGGGAATTAACTGCAGTTCTCCTTTTTTGATCCGTGAACTAATCGTACAGATCTGTGCTCCAAAAGCATGGGCTTCTTGCAATTCGATGTGATCTGGATGCCCCGTTGTGTGCATTACGTTGGGATAAAATTGGAGCGACGATTCGGAATACGAATCAAATGCCCCTATTACCACAAACCTCTTTCGGTTTAACCCCTCTTGCAGATGATAAAAGGTATTCCCTAGACAAGATCCATGAGTGGCGAAAATAAAGCAATGTTTTCCCTCCAGCTGCTCCATTTTTTGAATGAAAATTCGAACATTAAGCGGTTCTCGATAATAGAAGGTGGGGCAGCCGATACCAATCAGATCATACTTCGGTAATTTTCTCAGGTCTACATTCTTTATACTAACGATTTCGCAAGCATTGCCACTTGCTACAATACCCTCTTGGATAACTTTCGCGATTTTTTCCGTGCCACCGGTTTGGGAGAAATAAATGATTAGGACGTCCAATAAAAACACCTTTTTGCATAAAACCTTAAAAATATAATTAATAGAATCCATAACTTTTCAACAAAATCTATTTTTGTATTAATAGGTCTTATCGAATAAACAAAAAAAAGGCTCATTCAAGTCCTGGACAATAAGCGTTCGGCAATTCTTCGAGTTTATTATTCAAATAATCCTGTATAAGGTCGCCGATAACCTTTTGGGACGAACTATGATAGATCCGAATCCCCTGTTGTTTCAATAATTGGAAGGGCGGCGGTCCAATGATCATAACGATGAGCGCATCAATCTGTTGTTGAAGTAATAGTTCCACAATAGCTTTACAGCTATTTTCCACTAAATTACGGATGACAGATATCTTTGAATCTAGTGTATCAATGTCTTCTCTTGTAAACTCGGCTTGGTACGAAGTATCGGAGGGAACCTCTATGATCAGAAAAAAGTTAGCTTGCCCGAAGTGTTCTGAAATTAGGGATTTTAATCCCTCTACCTTTAAAACGGGAATGGCAAGTTTCAATTTCAAAGAACTCCAATATGTATTGATATGATGAAAATTATCAGGACCATTTTAAACTTTTAATTCATTATTGCTGATATTTGTCCATGTTTAGTAAGGTTGGGAAGGGATACCAGGTTAATTATTCGTGGAATTTCCCATTATTTTTTATTATTAAATTGCAAGGAAGCCGAATTAATGCAATAGCGTAATCCTGTGGGCTTAGGACCATCCTTGAAGACATGTCCTAAATGACCACCACATTTACTACAGACCACTTCGATGCGGATCATGCCGTACGCGGAATCGTTTTTCAAGTCAACATTCTCTTGCTTTATCGGAGCGTAGAAGCTGGGCCAGCCGGTTCCGGAATCGAATTTAGTCTCGGAACTGAATAAAGGGGTTCCACATGCGGCGCATTGATAAGTACCGGCTTCATGGTGTGCCCAATACTTTCCTGTAAAAGGCGGCTCTGTGCCGCTCTCACAAAGCACATGAAATTGCTCTTTATTCAACTTCTTGATCCCTTCTGCTTTCGCTTTTTTTTGGGTAGCCAATTTCATTGTCCTCCAGTATTTTTAAGTAACAATGCTACGTCTCATATTAATTTGTAAGCAAAAATTAGTGCGAAAATAGAAGGGAACGAAATTTGCTGTCAATATCTTTTAATCGATTACGAAAATGCAAAAGCCGCTGATTAAAAAAAAGCCCCTCAAGAGTTAGGAAAAAAAAGGAGGGATGGTAATTAATTGGGGCGGTAATCGTCTATATCAGCAATGGTACTGTCCGATGTACGAAAGGCCGATGTGTGATGGAGTTCCAAGAGGGCAATGTAGGAATCTTCCAAAAAAGATCCAAAAGCGGAATTATAGAGAAATAATGCATTAGTAACACTGGAATTGATGAGAGTTATATTTCTAGCATAGACATAGCCATAATAAATTGTGCTATTGATCAAGGTTACATTAGCACTTAGGTACGAGATAAAATAATCTAAATTACACCGAATCAAAGAGATATTTCCAGTATTTTGGAGAATCATTGAATAAATTATAGGGGTATCCCGAAGCGTGAGGTTAACTTGATTGAATACTGCATAATCGTAGCGCAAATTGGTGTAGCTAACGCCGGGACCAAAGGTTATTTTAGGACAGCTCCAGGATGTGGCACCCACAAAGGTTTCGTTATAGCCCGTGATATTTCCCTGATAAAAAACGATATACCTGTACAACCATGTACAGCTGAAATTTGCGAAATAGACGGTACCATTAGTTGCACAATATACATATGGAGATGTTGAATTAATGATGGACGCATTGGAATTATCATAGAGAAACATGGAGCTGGGGATTGTGGAATTAAAGATAGTTAGATTCGCTGAGTCATAGGTAAATATATTCCAGAGTTGTGAATTATTAATGAACAGCTGTGTCGAACCGAAAGCACGGAGGCTTAATAAATATTGATTATAGGTGGTATTCACTAATGTCACTAAAGGGCATGTATAACTTCCAGTCCCACTGAGTTCATTGTTGTCAAGAACAAATGTCCCACTATTAAAGTTTCTATAGAGCCATATAACATCAACACTAGAATTAACCATAGTGAGGCTTGTATTTCCATGCACCTCTATCTGGTAACTAGGTGCGCTAAAATTGGTTAAAATTACGCTAGAATAATCATAGGCTACTATAGATGCTCCGATGGAGCAACTGATATTCAATTTCGAATACTCACGAACCGAGATTGCAGCGACCGACCCCTCGTGGATTTCAAGATTAGAATATCCAAACAGTTGCGAACCACACTCGATCGTTACATTTGTAATAGACACGGATGCATTATCGTACATGAGAAGATATGATCTGATTTGTACGTGGTCCAGTGAAGCGACGACGTTTCCTTGGAATTGCACTCCTTCGTAAAATGTAATATTAGTGCCAGTGATTGCCGAGTTCGCCTTGATTACTACGGTTGAATCCCAGAAGACGTCCTGCATCTCCAAGCTTCCCAAAACGGTCAGAAATCCCATAGAAAAGCGGAAAATCCCACTCCTAAATATCATTTTTTGATATAGTCCCACCACCACTGAGTTCGAAAAGACCGTATCCCCTTGATAAACGATTTCATGGTACATCGTGAAAGTTACCTTTGCCGTCTTTTCATTGCCCACGGTATCATTTACCCACGCATAGAGCGTGTAGACGCCTCCCTCACCGAGAGTTCGGCTTGTAGAGGATGTCCAGGTCACATTATTAGCATCAAGCCATGATGTACCGGTCTCATTATAAATCCGATACCAGATAGTATCTATGTCACTTCCTTGAACATCCAGATTCACTGTGATTTGTGTAGTTTGAGATGTATAAGTTATAGCAGTTGGAGAAAGTATCGATAAGTTCAACGGGACTGGTGCTTTACGCTGTAATAATACAATAGGCACGATGATTGCTACAGAAATTGCCGCTATTAGAATAATCGCATATAACTTCTTGATTTTCATATTAAAGTATCCTCCAATTATCAGAGAATAACATTTTCAAAATAATCTATTTATAATTATTCTCTATAATTTCAATTCTGTCAAAACAAAAAATTATTAATGATAAAAATAATATATCTATCGATATCGATATAGAAGTTTTTAAAAATGACATCTAAAACAGTTAAATAACTAGTAGCTCAAATTTTGGATAATATTGGACACTTGAAAAATGGTGAGAACATCGGGATGATATCTTCCCTTAAAGCAGCGGACTGCCTTGCTTCGAAAT